>CAXTDO010000189.1:6436-8918 GCA_964242315.1 uncultured Flavihumibacter sp. | reverse complement strand
GATAAATACCGTGTTCTCCCACTATAACAACACCATCCACCGCAAGTTCCTTCCCTCCAAGAGAAACAGCTTCACCTACTGTTTTAAAGATCGGAATGTTTTTCGATTTGCAAATTTTCTGACCCAGTCCGCTTTCCGGAAGCTGATGGATGTAAACAGACACAACGTCTACGCGTGAAGGAGTGTGGGCGCCCTGCCACCAATAACCGTCCAGCAGTTTGGTTATGATCCAGTCCGCATGTGAATTCGGAGCAGCCCAATAGGTGACGAGACAGGCGATACGAGGCCGTTTCTGTACACCATGCGCAACAGCGCCGGGTGCAATGCCTGTTAACGCCGCCAAACCGGCCATACCTGTTATCCCCAGCATTTTACGCCGGGTGAAAAGCAGGTTCGACTCCATAGTTTCAGTGATTGGAAGTGAATCTGCCACCATTTCGGTTTGTTTCTTTGCCATAATGTTTAAAGTTGCAACGATTATGAGGAATATGCCGCTCTGTCATTTAATAAATCTACATAAAATCTTATTGTATTTATACTCGAAAGTTTTTAAAAGTGATCCTGTAAGTCAGCTTTTGAATTTCAAATTTGTTTTATCTTCTATTGGTGAAACCATATAATATCCTATCTGATAATTAATGCTTTCCGAGTATAAAAGTATCGCCGATTGTACTGTAATTATTTTTCTAATTAAGCAAACTATTTGATTTGTTTTTAACTTTATTTCTATTCCGAACATGCATTTGTTTCTAGGCTTTTATATAATTATAAACCCAAGAAGATAATATTTTTCAGCAATAAGAATTCAGTAAACATCCTTTATTCAGAAAATAATGAGTGGTATCAAAGAAATAAAATTAGAAGATTTGGAAATGGATGAAGCTTTTTTCAGTTCTCTTAGGGAAGAAAAATTTATTTTGGTATTAGGTGCCGGCTTTAGTTATGGATTGCCAAATAAAGCTGGAAGCCATATTCCTATCGTTACACAATTTGTTGACTTGACAAACGAAAAATTTCACACAACAATCTCTCCAAATGAATACAATATAGCAGCCGATGAATGGCAAAGATATATTGAAGATGTGGACGGGAACAGCAGCCTAAGTGAAAAAAGATTTGAAGAGTTTAAAGATATATTTTGATCAATGAGAAATTGTTCGAAGACAAAGAATATATTCAAATATATTGTTTCCCAAATGGAATCATATTTATACATTTAATTTTGACAACGTCATTGATTTCCTGGTAGCGGATAAAGCAAAAGATTACGATTTTCATTATGCTGACTCTGGTTCATTCAAATCCTCAGGCAAGCAAGGAATTGGGTATTTACACAATTCAATAGCACAGGCCCAATCATTCAGTGATTTAATTTTCACTAATTATCAATATGGAAATAAAATAGGCAATAATGATAATCACCTGTATTACCCATTATTAAATGACATAAATGGTCATAAAAAAGATCTGATAATAATTGGTAGTCAGTTTAATGAACAACAATTATACAGTTACATATTCAATGAAAAGAGAGGCGTTAGAAAAGATTTAAAAATTATTCATATCAGCTACGGGAAAAAACCTAATTATGGCTATGCAGCCGAAAAATTATTAAATGACACAAATTGGGTTAATTGTTCAGCGAAGAGCTTTCTTGAGTTCCTGCGAAGGAACAGGCATAAAACCCGAAACATTTCTATAGAAGGTGCAATTATGATCAATAAAATATTTATAGACTCCATTCACAAAGGCGAAAAATTTACAAAGTCCAAATTTTATTCAGCCAAGCAAGACGATAATTGTCAATGGTATGGCATTATGAATAATTTCGATGTGATAAGGGAAAATTATGAAATAGTCAAACAAGAGGTTTTAAATGCTTTCGTGAAAGCTGCGATATCTAAAGTTGTTGCCGTAATTTATGGTACCGGAGGATGTGGAAAATCAACCCTTCTCAGACGGCTGGCTTTGGAACTGGCTCATGAATTTAAATCAAAAATCATTTGGGTAAAAGACCGACAGCTTGAAAATTTTATAAAGAACGGTCTGCCTGGAAGAAGAGAAAATTGCAGTAATAAAAACAAGTTTAACGCATAAGTATTTGCTCGCGTTACCAAATGGTTTAATTATAAAAGCATTACAACAACCAGGCAATGAGGTAGAAAAAATTGCAGTGGCAAGAATGATTTTAACACATGAAGATTTGCTTACATTGCCAAACAATATTATTGTAGAAGTACTCAGGCAACCCGGCAATGATACTGAAAAGCTGGTGGTGGTTGAAAAGATCCTGCCAGATATAAACAGTTCCGAAGAAAGCGATAAACAGTATGTGTTAGAAGCACTAAAATTTTGTTCTGCCTGTAAACAGATTTTTCCTTTTGCTTAAAGAAAAATTAAAGTAATTATTGATTCTTTTTATGAGAATTCGACTATTGAAACAAGGCAGAATTTATATTATGGATTAATGGCTATTCCTTTA
>CAXTDO010000189.1:0-6426 GCA_964242315.1 uncultured Flavihumibacter sp. | reverse complement strand
CCTTTAAATCAATATGAATCCTGGAAAGCTGAAGCCGCAATAATTATTTCCGGATGGACAAATTTGCCAAGAAGATTAATTTTAATTGTTCTCGATAGCTTAATATCATGTCCTTCAATAACTTCAGGGGTATGTAAATCAATTTTAGAAAACTGGAAAGAAGAAATTTATAAACCTGTTTGCCAGGGAAATGGAGATATACTGAATGGTTTCCATATAAAGAAGGCACTTCGCCATCCGGAGTTGGAAGTTTTGGCCAGGCAGGTTGCTGTTGAAATTATAAAGTCAGGCCAAGAAATTTTATCGGATATACCTAATTATCTATTAGTAACCTGCCAAGATATTATTAATGAAAAGATTTATCATGAGGAAATTGAGGATGAGTTAAAGGAGTACAAGGAATAGCGACAGTTGCATGTGACACTCACATGAAAAATGTGAGTGTATTAAGATTGTATAAATTGTTTGTATAAGCAAGTAGTAAGCTCAGCGTTTTAAAAGATTTTATACGAGGTTAAACCACAAAGGACACAAGAGATGCTACGAATGACACAATCCGTGAGTTGACTACCACTACTGCAACTTCACTGTATTCCTGTTAATTAAATTAATCCCTACATCCACAAAATCAGTCTTCTTTAAGGTGTCGGTATTAATCACTCTTATCGTCCTGAAATAATACCGTCCCGTATCGATGACATAAGTTGAAGCAAAGCCATTTGCATTGGAAGTTAACTTGAAAATGTTTTGGCTGTATGTGACTGTGTCGGCCTGGAACACGCTGAAGCTACGGTAAAAATAACTTACTGCCCCGCTTGCCGGAGTGCCGAACCTATCCAGGACCATCATCTCAATGCCATTGCGCGTTAAAGGCCTGGTGCGCAGGGTAAGTACCAGCGTTTTGATACCGGTAGATGTAACATCAATACTCTCTTCGGCTGCAAGATCAATATTGCCAATCTTGGTTTTCACCCGGAAATAATACCTCGCAGGAAAGAGATTATATTTATTAGTTACGCCGTAGGGATTGGTCACCATATCGAACACTTTACCTGCGCTGGTATCTGCTGCAAACAATACCGGGCTGTTAAACACCCAAGCGGTGATATTGGCAAGGCGCCCGCCAACAGAATCCTGAACAATCAAATGAACGCCGTTCTGAGTACCTGCAGATGGAAACAGTTTAAGTGTATCTGATTGTCCGTTTGCAAAACTGTTAGCGGCGTATGATTTTTGCCCTTCATATTTTACTCCGCCACTATCGGTAGATGCATAGATCACATAACTTTTGTCGGGGCTTATGCCGCCGAACTGGTATTGGCCTGCGGTATTTGTTGTGGTGGAATACAAAAAGCTGTTGGGAGTATTATCATAGCGCAAAAAGACCTTCACATTCTTTACCGGAGTGCCGGTGGTTAATCCTGACAGTGTATCGTATATAAATCCTACTCCTTTCAGTGTTGCGGGGCCGGAAAGATCATCGGGACCTTTGGTGCATTTGGCCAATGCAAGGCATACTATTATTGCGGGCAAAAAGTATTTCATGCTATAATGATTTAAAAAATAAGGTCGTGAATTTTATGAAGATTACGGGGTTTACGACAACGGAAAAATACAATCCTTTTGCCTGCTCGTAACTCCGGTGTGTTTCAGTGACCGTGTTGTTTTCTATTCTCCTGCTGGTTTGCAGATAGAAATTCTTGCCTGCAGAAAACGCAAGGCCGGGAACAATATCATAAGCGCCCCCTGCATAGAAATTATCCAGCGGATGCAGGATCTCAAAACCACCAAACACGCTGAAGCGGTGCAATGGATAGCGCGGTAGCAACCAGCGGTCACGATTGTAACTCTGGAAGGGATAGAGCTTGAAACCTGCAACGGCTTTAGCCCTGTTGTCTGATGAAGAAACTCTGAAGCCGCCACCGGTGGTGTCTATGGCTGTTGTGTTAACAGGATTGCTGGAGACAACTATGCCAAATGCTATCTGCACAAAGCGAAGCTTACCCACGTTTACATTGGTGGCAAAAGCCTGGCTTGACTTTCCGCCGGTAATTTGCGTGGCGGAAACACTGTCTTTGAACGGCGAGTCAGTATTGAACTTAATCATTTCAGTATGCGTGCGGAAGCGAGGGGCGGTTGGATCGTCTTCAGTAAATGGAGTTGCTTTGTAGAACATAGTGAGCTGGTTGGCGGCAAAAGCATCAGCAAGTTTTTTTATTTTCCCATGTGCAGGCGCCAGATCAACCTGGTCGCAAAGGGTGACAAATGGGATAGTCTCGCCCGCCGCGCCTTTGAAGGCTGCGGGATTAACTGTTGGGAACAGCTCTTTGAAGAATTGCTGCAGGTTGCCCGTCGGGCCGCTCGTAACACCTGCATTCAATATTTTGTCTATTTGCTCGGCTACCACCTGAGTAAACTCTTCATCGTCTTTAAAAGGCATGCGTTGCTGATCTATTTTAAATTGTATCGACGAGTCAAGGTTATGCACCATCAGGTATCCCTGCTCATTGTCAGGCAACTCGCTTACACGGTGCGCCTGGCGTTTTGAATATACTACAGACCTGTACTTCCTGGCCGCATTGAACTGAATTTGCGGCCGTACCTGCTTTGCCTCAGATAAAATTATGTTAGCCTGGTTGAGCAATAATCTCGGTTGGGTGGCAGGGAACAGGGGCGATCTTGCGCTCAGCGCTTTTTCCGCAGTTTTCCTTTTTTCCGTGAGCGTATTTATGCTGTCTGCAATAGTTTGTGTATGCACCTGAGCCAGCTTGAATAGGTAGAAGCTGAAGAACGAAAAAGGCACTTTGGTAAGCACACTGTCCATAAATGTTTTTTGCTGGCGAAGCAGGGTTAGATCGCGGTCAATTTTCTTAATCGAACCTTGCAATGCGGTGATGCCATTCTTGTTCATTACCTGAAAAGGATCAACTGTAAATTCACCGTGAGTATACCAGAACCAGTTGATGAACCAGGGCTTCACATCTTTCAGGCCGATAAGCAAGCCTTGAAACGATGCGTCGTCCTGTTCAATTTTTGCGATGGCGTTTAATGCTCTTTCAGCTGCCGGCCTTGTGGCAAGATCACCCAGGAATTTATTCTGTACTTCGAACCATTCTTTAAGGGTTTGAGTAAAAGGATCAGTGCGTACAAGTTCTACATTCAGTTGTTCTGCATCAGGCACGCCGCAGTTGCCGCAGGTAAGGCTTCCCAGTTTATCGCAATCCGCACCAAAGCGAAAGCATTTATTCTTGTTATCATAGATGGGAACGAGTGTTGTATATTTTACAGAGTCATCCCCGTTCTTCACCTGCACCTGATATTGATGATAGAACAGGTTCTTTAAAAAGCTTTCTGCAGGAAAGTATTTGAAACTGTGGAAGTCTTTTTCAATGTCTGCCACTGAAGGCACGCCTCTTTGAGCATAGGTTTGCAGTAAAGGGATGGCTTTGGCAAGATCGTTTAAAAAATCAAAAAAGCGCCGGTCGCCGGTAACGGTCTGTTTTTGTTTTTGCGCCTGGTTGTCCTCAAATTCTACGTCGAATTTATCTGTTCTGCCTGTCTCTCTCAGGAAGCAATAATAAGCGGCGGTAAGATTTTGGCTCTCCTGGAAAAAACTCATTGTTGCTATAAGGTTATCCCGGAACTGTGCGATTTGCTGCTGCATGAACTTTCCAGGCACTACGGTTTCATAACAAAGATGCTTTCTTTTACTCGCTACTGCCGGCGGAAAATAAATGAGTTTGCCGGATGAATCGAATACCATGGCAACGTTGGGATTGAACATTTTCCCTGACCAATTTTGTTTTTTAACACCCGGGCCGGGATTCACCATCCTGGCAGGAAGGCTTTGCTGCGCTATTGATATGCCCGCACCCAGTATCAGCACCAGGGATAGGGAAAAGATGTTTCTTTTCATCGTTGTCAGATTAAGATAGTTTGTTAATAGTATCTTTTAATACTTGCATGCTTATGACGGAAGGATCAGGTGTTGTATTTGAAGATGTGATCCATTCGGGTGAAAGCGCAACGTATGATTCATCGTTGTACGTTTCGTAGAATTTCCATTCCATTTTTATGAGTGTGCCCCATGAGATCACCAGCAGTCCTTCATCGTCGTAGCCTATCGCTGCTACTGCGTGGCCGCCGCCCCGATTATCCCATGAGCCCGGCGCCGAGCCCTCACCTCCAACAAATTTCCAGGTGCCGGTTTGCGTTCTTGCAGTGCGCGGCATCTGCAAACCAACCATACACGGACCGAACAAGAAAATGCCCTGCTTTATCTCATCAGCCTTGCCCGTAACAATTCGCGCAAATGGGCCGATCTTGTTTCCGCCAATGCCGCTTGAGTTCCAACTGAAAAGAAAATTCAGCACGCTGCACCCGGTATCATTCTCATGCGTTACCGGATCAAAGCCTGTTTCATTGGTGTAAGCCTGCAGCACATCCTTAACACTCAGGATAGTGGGTGTGGTGCGCGAGTTAGCGGTCCAAAAAGTTATCATGTGCGCCGCCGCAGCAGGTACGCAGTTCCGGATACCGTTAATAGTGTTCTTATAATTATTCAATACGCCATTGAACATTGTGTTCCAAAAAAGTGTGGGCGGAAGTGCGAACGGGGACTCTGCTGCAGCATTCATGTCAAAGCCTTCTTTGATAATTGTGGGCATGTCATCGAAAAAACTTTTGGCTGGCTGCTGTATGCGCGGCGGTAATTTACCAAGTACGGGCGCATCTTCTTGCGGCGGTGCCACCGTCTCGCTCAATCCACTAACCTTGGCCGTTAGTAGTTTCACCTTTTCATTTATAGCACCCAACTGCTTTGCAGATTCCTGCCTGCCGGCTTCCTGCGCTTTTAATAATTCAACAGTTGATTTTTCATGTTCTGTTTCAATGCGGTTTCGGATGATACGGAATTGAAACAGTTGCGCTGGAATGGAGAACAATGCTTTCAGGATGTTCAGCGGTATTGAAGCAAGCCCTTCCACTTCGCTTTGCTTGGTGATGTGATTTTCTACCAGCAGCCCGTTTGAAAAGCCGGGCAACTGTTGCCGCCTCGCAAAAAAGGCCCTGCGTACGGGTACTTTTATGATGCGGGAAAAATCGGGTGCATAGCATGTAAAGGAAGCTGCAGGACCTGTTGGTGTATCAACATCAGAGATGGACGTTATTTCCCAGGTTTGATTGGCCATAGGACGCGTGAGAATGCCGTCATATTCAGTAGGTAAGGTTACACCGGCAGTAAAGTTTTTATTTTTCAATGTGAACGAAATAGTCACCTGCTGTTCCTGCACCGTCACAGGCAAGGCGATCGCTTTTTCTCCTGTTGCAATTTCATCAGCCGAAAGCTTGAAGGTTTTGGCCACCTCTACAATTTCAGAGGTAAGCACTTCTTCCGGAACGTTCTCAGCGTTAAAGCCTTCTTTTATGGATTTCATCTGGTCAATTGCCTGCTTGGGTGCATCTGTAAACAGGTTCACAATGTTCAATATCCTGTCTGTGGCATCTGAAGAAATACTTTGCAGTAAAGATTCAGGAGAAGTAACGATCTTTAATTCATCGCTGGAAAAAGGATCGGCAGTATAGCTGAGCGTAATAAGTTTACGGGTATCTGCCTGCAACACTACTTCCGGCTGCACATTCACCTGGAGAACCTGCCTGCTAACTATAGTATTGTTTTGATTCTTTATTATTTGTATGCGTGCATTAAGGCTCAGGTTCAGGCCATAGCCAGGGAGATAATAATATTGGTCTGCCTCGGGGTCGGGGCTGGTGGCGGGCTTGCTCACCAGCATCCTGTTCTGTACAAAAAAACGGGATATGATGTAAGCCAGCAGGGAAAGTACTAAAAGAGCCCCGACAAGGATCAGGAAAATTTCGAAAGGGTTTAGCTTATCCATAAAAGGTTAGTTAATGGTCGTAGCTTTTTTCATAAAGATATGGCCCGTGATTTCGTCAGGGAACGGGATTATTACGGTAAAATAATGGGAAAATTCACAGATGTACAACTATGAATATATAACTTTAATAGTTGATAAATGCAGGCCACATATAAGCCGTGTGTTAACTTAACGTGTATATTGAATTGCCAATTAATGCGTATTGTGTCATTGGTAGCATCTCTTGTGTTCTTTGTGGTTTAACTTTGTGTTCCTTGTGGTTAATAAGTTTTCCAATGCAAAGAGTCTTTTAACCACAAGGAACACAAAGTTAAACCACAAAGAACACAGAGGCCTCTAAGCAAATGGCAATCCTAGATAAGAAGGCTCTATAAAATCAACCCTACTTTACTAACTGGTAATCCAGTATTCACGTTAACTTACCGAGAAACAATATTTACACGATAGGTTTGCCTTTTTCAACGTGCTAACTTTTCCATCCAGCTAAAAAAAACACTATGAGCAGACTTGAATCCTTACAGCCAGACCC
>CAXTDO010000188.1:0-8944 GCA_964242315.1 uncultured Flavihumibacter sp. | reverse complement strand
AGGCCATTTACTATGATAATAAGATAAAAGTAAACTGGGAAACGGCCACTGAAATAAATGCTGCGTATTTTAATGTTCAACGAAGTAAAGATGGTACCAATTTTACTACAATTGCCAAGGTAGAAGCTACGGGAAACGGTAATAGCATAAATAATTATCACTTCATTGATGGAGAAACAATGAACTCAGGGGATAATGTTTTATACTACCGGCTTCAAAGCATCAACAAAAATGGAAGTAGTAGCTATAGCAAAACGGTAACAATAAAATTAAAATACACTCGCTTAACGTTGTACCCAAATCCTGTAAGGGATATTCTGAATGCAAAAGTGAGCAGTAGTAAAAAAGAAATGGCAATTGTACAAATAACCGATTTACAAGGTAAAGTTGTAAAGCAACTTAGTGTACAATTATATGTTGGAATAAACAGGTTTAGCATTAATATAGAAACATTGGTAAAAGGCAGCTATGCAATAAAAATTAATGGCACTACAGCGCAGTATGAAAAATTTGTTAAGTTATAAGAGAAGATTAAAGAGCTTCGCCAGGTCGTTCCCTCTTTTTAAAAATTTAGCAGCTTTTTCTTCCGCACTTCTTAACTTAATGAAATTGAATAATCATGAACGCTATTTCAATTTCAAATAAGGCAAGATCGCTTGAAATTTGCGCAGTAATTTTTACTGCCCTGAGCAAGTTTGTTGTTATGGACTATTTGAAATGGAGACTGCCATTTATAGCGACTGCAATAATATTCTGGTCGTTCTATGTATTTTACCAAAGTAGAACAAGGCCCGGAATTATAAAATACTGGGGCTTCAGAACGGATAATTTCAATAAAGTAGCAAAGATAATTTTACCATTTGGTTGCCTTGCGCTGGTGATTTTTTTTGGCGTAGGTTTTTACCAGAACACCATAAATATCACCTGGCATATTATCCCTATTTTGATTTTATACCCTATATGGGGAATAATTCAGCAATACCTGCTAATTGCCCTTACAGTGGGAAATCTGCAAGACTACAAGAACTTACATGTTGCCAGGGTATTCATAGTTCTTTTTTCGGCTATACTATTTGCATTAGTCCATTACCCATTTAGTTGGCTGATGTCAGCAACGTTTATCCTGGCAATTTTTTACGGACTGATCTATTTGAAAGAAAGAAATATTTACGTCCTGGGAATTTTTCACGGATGGCTTGGCGGGCTTTTTTATTATACTGTTTTAAACAGGGATCCTTTTATAGAAACCTTTGGCAGGCTGATTCAAATGTAAGTCAGTGAATTAAATAAGGTTTTAAGCGATTGGGCGTGTCAGATTTTACTAAAAAAGGAGGGAACGACCTGTGAGGTTTCCAAAAACCTCACAGGTCGTTCCCTCCTTTTTGCGTTATTAGCCGTCAAATAAATTACTATTTATAACCCTATTGTTTAATAATCTTAACAACTACTTTCTGCGTTCCCTGAATCACCTGCGCAAAGTAAACGCCCGGCTGGTAGCGCATACCAATTTCCAGTGTTTGTTTAGGCATTATCCCTTTTCTTGATTCAACGATTTTTCCGGATATATCCGTCACCTGTACATTTATGGCCTCGTTATGTTTTGTGCTTTCTATTCGAAACCGGAAATTGCTGCTGCTGGGGTTGGGAGCGGTAGCAACACTGAGACTTTTGCCGACACTATACTGCGCAGACTGCTGATCTATGGCGTTAAACGCGCTACCGGCATTGTTAGCTGCCGCACCGTTACAGGTAACCGTAACGTTAAAACAGCAGGTCTCCCTCTGGTCCGTGATATGATTGGTGATTTCATAGCATACCTGATAGGTGCCCGGACTTTGGGCACTGCCATTGGCAGGACCGGAGATCTGTTTATAACGTATAAGCGGCTCTTCAAATTCAGCGATAAATGGAACATTGTCACTACGCTGGTCGTTCCAGGTGCCATAACCGTCTGTTAATCGCACATACGGCTCTTTAATGAAACGTGAACTTCCCATATAATTATTCGGCTCGTTGGGTGTCCAGTTTGTATAGCCTGCAGACTCGCCGGTTACCCAACTGAACTGGCCTTGTTTGCCGGTATTGTAAAACCCGATCCAGGGTGAATAACCGGTGCCTTTAATCTGGTTGAAGATAAAGTTGTTTTCAGCCGCACTGGTGATGGTAATCAGGTGGCCATTTACGCTGGTGTCGCCAATATAGAATGAGATGTCTTTTGCTACCGGCCATGGGTAAACGAATGTTGATTTATAGTAACCATGTCCGTTAAGTGCGCCCATGTAAGTAAGTGCACCACCGGAAGGATCAAGCTCATTCGGGATGTTGATAGTGGCAGGAAATGAGTCGCGGGGAGCGGTCCAGGTGATAACAGCCGTTGCATTGCAGGATGGGGCTGTAAAGCGCAGGTCGGGTGAACAGGAGGTTAACGGGTCAGCGGCGAATTTCAGGATACGATCATTATATGCTTCTGAAACATACAGGTTGCCCCTTGCATCCACAAAAACATTAACCGGACCATTTAATTGATTAGCCGCTGGACCGGCACCGTTGCCTCCTGCAACAGTAACACCGGATGATGCACCAAGCGTCCATTTTACAACGCGGTTGTTGCCATAGTCAGAGATGTACATATTTCCTGATGGGTCAACAAAAATACCATCTGAATGATTTAATTGGTTATCGGCGTCCCCAAAACCATTCCCACCTGCCACAGTAACACCTGAGGTAGCGCCGGGGGCCCATTTCTGAATACGATGGTTATAATCATCCGCAACAAATATATTTCCCGACGCGTCAATAAAAATATCGTTCGGACCCAGGAGTTGGTCAGCAGCCGATCCTCCCACCCCATCTGCTCTTCCAGCCACGGTAACACCTGACGTGGCACCAGGAGCAAATTTTTGAATGCGGTTATTATACTGGTCTGAAACATACAGATTCCCTGCTGCGTCAATCCAAAGTCCTGCAGGGTGATTCAATTGATTAGCTGCTGCCCCAATGCCAGTACCACCTGCTACTGTAATGCCGGTGGTGGCGCCGGGAGCCCATTTTTGAACACGGTTGTTCATTTCGTCGGTGATATAAAGGTTACCCAGGGCATCCATGCGCACATCGGTTGGCCAGGCCAGTTGGTTGGAAGCCGGTCCGTAGCCATTGCCACCCGCTACCGTGATACCGGTCGTAGAGCCAGGAGCGAATTTCTGGATACGGTTGTTACCTAAATCGGCAACATAGAGATTCCCTGCCGGGTCGAAAAAGAAGTTATTAGGTTCATTCAGTTGGTTTGGAGCCGACCCCCTACCAGTGCCCCCTACAACTACAACACCTATTGCCGGCGAACCGGTAATTGCTGCCGTTGCATGTTGTGGATGTTTTGTAGGTTGGCTGCCCGGCAGTCCATGAGTGCTGGCAATTTGTACAAAAATAAAATGGCAAACGATGAGTAAATGTATTTTTTTCATATAGCAAGTTTTTAAGCATAGCAAAATCGTAAGCTAATATAATTAAAAGTTATGAAGCCGGGGGCTAAAAAAGACCCGGTAAGGGATTACGTTAGGCTTGTTAAGTAGTGTTATGTTAATCGTAAATAGACGTATTATCTTTCAGCCTTTCGACCAGTTTTTTTTAAACACAAAGGACGCAGAGGGCCTCCGTGGTCTCTGTGTTTCCTTCCTCTGCGCCCTCTGTGTTTAAAAAAAACTTATAATGTTAGATACTACTATTCAATGCGTAACTTCATACTTAACCTAACACAAGCTGCTACCTTTCATTTCTCAGTTAACACGGCTACCGGAAGCAACAATTTTTGGTTTCAACAAACAAATCAGATACCATTGCAGTATCATGAACACAAAACAGCACACAGCTTTACCCAATTCAGCAGGAAGGGTATTGACAGCCAGTCTTGCAGGTACAACCATTGAATTTTTTGATTTTTATATTTACGCTACCGCTTCTGTGTTAGTGTTTCCAAAATTGTTTTTTCCCGCAGGCGATGCCACTACGGCTACCTTACAGTCACTGGCCACCTTTGCACTGGCCTTTTTTGCCAGGCCGGTAGGTGCTGCATTGTTTGGTCATTTTGGTGATAGAATCGGCCGCAAAGCCACGCTGGTAGCATCTCTTATGACGATGGGCTGCGCTACCGTCCTGATCGGATTATTACCACCTTACGGGTCTATAGGAATTGTTGCTCCCATACTGCTGGCATTGCTGCGCTTCACACAGGGCCTCGGACTGGGAGGTGAATGGGGAGGTGCCGTATTGCTGGCAACGGAAAATGCTCCACCAGGCAAAAAAGCCTGGTACGGAATGTTCCCGCAACTAGGCGCACCCATAGGATTTTTATTTTCTACTTCCTTATTTCTCCTGCTGGGAAAAGTAATGAGTGATGAACAGTTTTTTAGTTATGGCTGGAGGATACCGTTTATTGCCAGTGCATTATTGGTTTGGGTAGGTTTGTATGTCAGGCTGAAACTGGTGGAGACGCCGGCCTTCCTGGAAATCATTGAGAAAAATGAACGGGTTGGTTTACCCATAAAAGATGTGTTTAGCAAATACGCTGTAATATTGTTATTGGGCACGCTGGTGTCCGTCACCGTTTTCCTTTTGTTCTATCTAATGACGGTATTTACATTAAGTTGGGGTACTACCCGTCTTCAGTATTCGCATTCCAGTTTCCTCGTGGCCCAGATGATCTCGATGTTATTTTTTGCCGGCGCCATTATCATATCCGGCGTTTATGCAGACCGTTATGGACGAAGCAAAATATTACTGATAGCATCCATCGCAGTGCTGATCTTTGGCCTCTGCTTTTCACAGTTGTTCATTGCAGGAAATGAAATGCTGCTCATTAGCTTTTTGAGCCTGGGTATGTTTTTGATGGGCCTGTCGTATGGTCCGCTGGGAACCGCGCTGGCAGAGATCTTTCCACCGGCAGTTCGTTACACGGGTGCATCCCTCGCTTTCACATTGGCAGGCATACTGGGTGCATCGCTAACACCTTACCTGGCAACAAGGCTGGCAAATGGATATGGACTTTCTTATGTGGGATACTACCTTTCCATTGCCGCAGCCCTCACACTGGTGTCGTTAATAATGGCGAGGTCGGTAATGAAAGAGCAATAATACATTTGGGGGCAAAATGGATCAATAATTCCTGGTATCATGTCAGGTATGAACTTATGTATTACAAGATAGCACCTTAAACTTCCAGGTGTTTTTTTAACCACGGAGGGCACAGAGGGAGGAAACACAGAGGACGCAGAGGGCCTCCGTGGACTCTGTGTTTCCTCCCTCTGCGCCCTCTGTGTTTAAAAAAAACTGGTCATGTCAGTCACTAGCCACCAGGAGCAAGCAGCCTTATTCCTCCGCCAGCATCTCCGCTGCATGCCGGGCAAACAACACGGGATTTTGAAAAAGTATAGCGGCCATATCGGCTGCATTAGTACCCCAAACGGGCTGCCCGGCCGGGTTCTTTATATTTACTCCGTTAAGAAAATTGATATGGTAATTGCTTAATTCATTTTTATTTTTAACCAGGTGTTCCCATGCAAGCCCATCCCAGCTTTCGGGGATGCCCGTCGGCATGTCTGACTGGCCACTTTCATCACCAAAATCGTCCATTCCAAACCTCACCTGCCCTGGACGTTCTTTGAATACAAAGAACCAACCCGGGTTTTTGCCCTGTATTTTTTCCCCCCTGGCTTCTTCAGCCCCCAGATCGAACCCGATGATGGTTATGTCCGGATCTATTTCAGCTTTGAACAATGGGAACTTTGTGATTGCGGGTTCCAGGCCTGCTTTTAATTTCCTCGGACCCGAAGGATTGTTTGAGTCGTATGCCGCCTGCTGGGCATATATCATGGCATTCGGAAACTTTCTCAACAACTCACCCCTGACCACCAACACCAGGTTAGCGGCTGTGATGCGTGCCGTGTTCTGGCCAAGCGGCTTATCCCATTCATGTATTTTTTTAATATCTTTTTGTAATTCGCCTGTTTGTTCATCAGGCTTACCGGTATTGAAAATGTCGTCTTTTACTGACCAGAACTGCCGGAAATACGATCCGCGCTGATCGGTTGGAAATTCGCGCCATAGAAGCTCCTTTGCCATTTCATGGTTAAGTCCGGCCATAAATGACTCGATAAAAGACTGGTTGTTTTCCAGCACGGTAATACTGTTCTCAGGCAGCAGGTTCATATTGGGCAGGAGGTAGTTTTTCGACATCTCCAGCAGGTAACTGTACACTGATTCGGTGAATTCAGGATAAGCCATTACTGGCATCAGTTGTTGAAGAGGCAGGTACTGGCCACCCTGGAAAACCTTTATCGTAGCAGCCAGCTTTTTTGTGATGGTGACCGCCGGATCAAGCTTCGACACCATCATCTTCGCCAGCTCATCAAATTGGTTAAGGGCAGGTAGCGCCGAGTTAACAGGAATGGAAGCAATTCTCGCATGAAAGAGGTCGAAAGACGACTGCATGTTTTTCAGGTCATCGAGCACCGTGATCGTTTTGACGGCTTCAAGGTTATTTAACTGAATAGCGGTGCCGTCTTTTATGATGATATCGTTGTACCTGGTTGAATGTATAGTGTCACCAAAGATCTTTTTAAATTTCGTATCTGCGAGCTGTACAAGAATGAACCCGCTTGTTTTTACAATGGGGAAAATGGTGATGTTATTGATCCAGTCCGATAGTTCTATCTTAACCGCTAAGACAGGTATCTGCATATTGCTGGCGAACTGCAACAGTTGAGCTTTCGTTAACGGGGCACCGGCAACAGTTGATTGAAGCAATTTTATAAACTGATCTTTTGCCAGGTTAAACACATTGGTAGAATAATGGCCAAGCGCTGCGTCCATCGACTGCTTCACTGTAGTAATCTTCATTGCAGCTTCGGGAGCTTCTTTAAGTTTCGCTGCTGCCAGTACATTGGTTGCCGCTGCATCCGCATTGAATCGCTGAAGCACGTTAATGATGCCGGCCACGGTAACATGTAAAGGGAGTGCCGCAGTGGTAGCCTGAGGTAAAGACTGGAAGGCAGCCATTGGCGTGCGGCTGAAAGGACGGGTTAATTTCCTGAACGCCGCGGATTGTGCTGCCACCGGGATACGGCTGTCGGCAAAATCCTGCCTTACGGTTTGTTTCTTTTGTAGGTTGCTCCGGATAAGATGCTGCACCGGCTGGGTAAGTGTAAGGGTCTGCTGGCTTCCACCGTTTACAATATGTTTTTTAAGGATGGCCGTATTAACCAGGGAGCTTAGTGCCGCCTGTTGAATGAGCCTGTTGGCTTCTTTTACTTTGCTTACCTGCTGCCATGCCCTGTTCATAAATTCTTCCTGCCGTTGTTGTAGCAACTTACGCCCCAGGCCGGCAGCGGCGCGATGCCGGAAATCAAGGTTAAGCGTTTCTACCCAGGTAGCATCTTTTTCATCACTTAACTTTTCGATGCCGGCATGCATAGCTCCATAAACAGGTGGTACAAGCAGGGGATCTTCGCTGGTACTGCTGTTAAAGAAGGGATTGTTGAACGGAAGCGCATCTTTCTGAACCATTTCTGCGGAGAGGCTCAACAACTGTTTGAGTTTACGGATGGTATCCTCGTCGGCACTGTTTAAAACGCCTGCAGTATTGGCCGGCCACGGATCCTGTTTAAAAAAGGGAGGCTTCAGGGCCGCTTCAAAGCCTATTGATTTTGTACCGTTTGCTGTTGCGGCAAGGTTATAGCCGGGACCGCCGATATTCATGGGCGTTGTACCAGATGCAGGGTTTAAAACAGCGGGTTTCAGTTTGGCTGCAAGTGCTTCAAAGTCGCCGCCGGCAGCGGTGCGGAAAGTCCATTGATGGTACACCGGAAAATCAAAAGGCCTTGGTGAAGAGCCGGCAGGGATGCCTTTTTTCCAGGCAGCGGCCTGCGCTTTTACACCGGCGATGTCCAATCTAAGTCCACGAAGGCGGCCGGATTCAAAAGCAGGCAACAGAAAGGCCGTGTATCCGGTATCTTTTTGCAGTTTACGGGAACAAAGTAACCTGCTCACTGCAACATCTGGATTGCCGGCTATTTCTGCTGCCAGCTCATCCCGGAGCGTAATGCCCTGAAGACTGGCCAACCGGTTATTTACATGAACATGTGCAAAAGCCCAGCAGTCTTTTTCATGAGGGAAAGCATTATTCAGTGTGTCCTGGCTTACCGTAATAAAGGGATTGCCACCCGGGTTTTGGTTGAACTTGAATTCTTCATTTTTCAAAGCCAGTAATACCAGCCAGGGACGAAGCCGGCTACTATTAACTGTAATAGCATTGGCCCTTGCCGGAGTATAACGCCAGGGAAAGTCCTCTTCATAGAATTCAATGTAAGCAAGGACGTTTGCTTCAAAATTGGTGATTCCGCTTTGTGGCTCGGTTCTAACGATGTTCTTTGCGCTCAGGCCGGTAATGTCACCAGGACCGGTGATACGGATATCCTTTTCAATTAAAGTTCCCTGAACCGAGTTGTCCACCGTAGTATAGCTTAGTTCTACAGAAGCTTTCAACACTGCCCTTTCAATAGTATTTCCGTCATTCAGGCCCAAAGTATCTTCTTCACTGATGCGGCCGGCTATACCCTGCCGGGCCCAGGGTAAAAAAGAATATGATGCTGGTATTGCCATAGTTGGTGGTTTTAGAAGTCGAGATGATAGGCGGGCACAATACTGATACTGGATTGTAACAGTGGATTCATCGAGATCAGTGTTCTGTATACATCATTCGCCTGCGCCTGGCTGCCTGATTTAAAAATATTTTCGTTATGTGGCAACAGGGTTTTGTTGTCGATGATCACATACTGTTCCTGTCCGATGTTTACCGAACCCGGCTGAACGGTTTTTTTGTAACTGTTCGCTACTGACAACGAAGATTTACCGATAAATCCTCCTGCCATCATCTTCCCGAAGAGTTCCATGC
>CAXTDO010000187.1:5529-8946 GCA_964242315.1 uncultured Flavihumibacter sp. | reverse complement strand
TTTCATTAGTCATTTTACTTAATAATTGTTGCCTTTTCTCAACTTGTCAGTACTTGAAATAACGATGCTTAAACCAATGAAACGCTTCAGCCAGCCCCGGCTTTTTGGCCATCCTGATTTTCTTTTTAATTCTTTTTCACTTGGGTACACCTGTCACAACCTGCAGCAAGTTTTATGCTTCCGGCTACATCTTCTCAAATATGCAGGGTTAATTCTTTAATAATTGTTGCAAATACTCCTCTTAAATAAAAGCAAATTCAACATGATCTCACTTAAACGAATGCTGCAACCAATACTTCTTTATCTGCTTCTCTTTTCCATATTTCAGCAGGTTACAGCGCAAAATAAAACTGTCAGCGGTTCTGTTTTAGACGAAAGAAACAGTCCTGTAATTGGCGCTTCCATTACGGTTAAGGGTACCTCAATCGGTACTGCTGCCGATTCTTTGGGCGCTTTTGTTATTACGGTTCCGGGTTCCGCAAAAACTTTGGTGGTTTCTTACGTTGGGTACACCACTCAGGAATTGAATATTGGCGGACGAACATCCCTTACAATTACATTAGTCTCCCCTTCACAAACCTTAAATGACGTAGTGGTGGTAGGTTATGGAACAGCAAGGAGGAAGGACTTAACAGGGTCGGTTTCAACCGTCACCAGCAGAGACTTAAACCCCGGGCCTATCACCAATCCGCTGCAACAGATAGCTGGTAAGGCAGCTGGCGTAAACATTTCCCAGGTTGGAAGTGAGCCTGGTGCGGCGCCTTCGGTTCGTATTCGCGGTATTACTTCCCTCCAGGGCGGCAACGACCCCTTAGTGGTGGTTGATGGTGTACAAGGCAATATGGACCTGTTAAACCAGGTGCCTCCGAGTGAAATAGCAACGGTTGATATACTAAAAGATGCTTCTGCTACCGCTATCTATGGGTCGAGAGGCGCACCGGGGGTAATAATAATTACAACGAAAAAAAGCCTTGCCGGCAGAACCAGCGTAGAATATACCGAAAACAGTTCGGTGGATATAATTCCTAAAAAACTCAATCAATTAAGTGCAGAGGAGTGGACAAATCAGGCAAAATTGCTAAACGTAGATCCTTCTGCAAATCATGGCTCTAACACGGACTGGTATAATTTGCTTACACAAAACGGTTACACCCAAAATCATACATTAGCTTTCGGAGGCGGTGCAAGGGATTTTAATTACCGAGCCTCAGTAACTGCCATCTCTCAAAGCGGCGTTGTAATCAGGTCAAAATATCAGAAATATATTGGCAGAATTACCGCTACCCAAAAGGCTTTCGATGATAAGCTTACGCTTACCATGAATGTAAACAGCGGTATTAATAATGCTACTTATAGCCCTACTGGTGTAGGAAATGCTGCTTTCACTTCAAATCTGATTAGTCAGACTTATATTTCAAGGCCTACGGATCCTGTATTTAACGCTAACGGAACTTATTACAGAGATCCGAATGTATTTCAGTATACTAATTCTTATGCGGTTGCTCAAACCGTTAAAAATGTTGGTAACACCAACAACCTGTTTGGAAGTCTTACGGCTAACCTTGATATCTACAAGGGAATATCAGCCGGATGGTTTGGCAGCTGGAGAAAGGTAGACTTTAATTCAGGTTATTACTTACCTGCAACATCAACAGTTCAGAATGCTATTGATAACAAGGGCATTGGTAACATCAACAACACTCATACAGACGAAAAATTAATGGATATTAATTTAAGTTATAAACATGATTTCGGCAGCAGTCACCTGGATGCAACAGGAGTGTATGAGTGGCAGGCCCAAACATATAACGGTGCATTTATACAGGGCAGAGGTTTTGTAAACGATATTGCGAGTTATGATGCCTTGCAATTGGGAGATATTTCAAAAGTTTTGCAGGGTGACATTTCTTCTTACAAAAATGACCGTCGGCTCATTTCTTTCCTGGGAAGGGTAAATTATTCATTCGATAACCGCTACCTGATCACAGCAAGTTTAAGGCGTGATGGTTCAACTGTATTTGGCGTTAATAACAAATGGGGCAATTTCCCTTCGGCGTCCCTTGCATGGCGAATTGACCAGGAAAACTTTATGAAAAGCCAAAAGACTTTCAGTAATCTTAAATTACGTGCAGGCTATGGTGTTACCGGTAACCAACAGGGTATTGGTCCGCAAAACTCTATTGCATTGGTGGGTCAGGCTGGTACAGTGTTTTTTGGAGGCGCGACAATTCCGAATTATGCCGTCACCCAAAATTCAAATCCTAACCTGAAGTGGGAAACCAAAAAGCAGGCAAATGCAGGTGTAGATTTTGGTTTTCTTAATAACAGGCTCACAGGTTCACTAGACGTGTACACAGCTAACACCGACAATCTTTTATTTAATTATACAGTGCCCCTAGTAGGTCCGTTCTTAACTACAAGCATACTTGCAAATGTTGGTAGGTTACAGGCAAGGGGCTTAGAGCTTTCGCTAAGTTATAAGGTAATCAGCACCAGTAATACCACACTAACGCTTGCAGGAAATGGATCTTTACAGCGGAGTAAAGTATTGCAGCTTGGCGGCAACATTTTAGGATATGATATACCTACCAACTATGTAGGGTGGGGGCCAAATGCATACCTGATTGTAGGTAAGCCGATAGGTACCTACCGAATACTACAACATCTTGGAAAAGATGCTAATAATGCCGAAACCGTTGTTGACCAGAGTAAAGACGGCATAATAGACCAGGGATCTCAAAGTAAAGACAGGATAGAGGAAGGACAATCGTTACCTAAATATACTTATGCGTTTACGCCAACTTTTACTTATAAAAACTTTGATGCATCAATGGTTTGGTTAGGGTCAGGGGGTAACAAAATTTACAATGGATTACGGCAGACATTAAGTCTGGAACAAAATTTAGGTAAATCAAACCTGCTTAAAAGCGCCATTCCGTTGGGAATAGCTTCTTCTCAATATGGCTCGGACCTGTGGTTAGAAGATGGCTCATTTTTAAGATGGGCAAACCTTTCATTGGGTTACAGGTTTAATTTAAATTCAGTTAAATATATCAGCGCGTTACGGTTATCTGTAACCGGTCAAAACCTGGCGCTTATTACTAAATACACCGGTCTCGATCCTGAAGTAAATACCAACGGCGGTAGTTCGTCTGGTGGCGACTTTGGTAATTACTACCCCCGAACCAGGACTTTATCAGTAGGCTTAAACGTCATTTTTAAATAATTGAATTATGAAAAAAATATTAATAAGTATTCTTATTATCGGATTCGCTAACCAAAGCTGCACAAAAGTTGATGAAAATGTGTACGACAAGTATGCTGCTGAACAGTTTTACTCCACGGCGGCAGGAGCGGATAATGCCCTGGCAAATGTGTATGCAAAAATCACCGGTTCCTGGGGCAGCAATTACGCCG
>CAXTDO010000187.1:0-5519 GCA_964242315.1 uncultured Flavihumibacter sp. | reverse complement strand
GGATAACTGCTGGTATGATTTAAATAGCTTCTCATCTGACGAGCAGGTTATCCCGCACCGTAATACCGGCGACTGGCAGCTCGACTTCGCCCAGTTGTATATGCACATAGCCCTACCCAGCCTCGGTATCATCAATAATACATGGAACTGGGCTTATTCATGTATTTACAGTGCCAATAATGCGATAGCCCTGCTTACAACTGCCAAAGCTGATCCCGCTAAAATTGCTGAAGCTAAAGTGATGCGTGCCTGGTTGTATTACCTGTTAATAGATGATTTTGGCGATGTTCCATTTTACACCGATAACAATACGGATGTTTCCAAGATACCGCAGTCTAAAAGGGCTGAAGTTTATAGTTTTATTGTGTCTGAACTTAAAGCGAACGTTGATCTGCTTTCAGAAACGAGAGGAGGCGCTTATTATGGCCGGTTTAATAAGTGGGCAGGTTATATGGTGTTGGCAAAAGTTTATTTAAATGCCGAAGTATATACGGGAACTGCACAATGGGCTGATGCTTTGGCTGCCTGTAATAAAGTTGCAGCAGGTGGTTTTAAATTGCACGCGGGAGCTGCTAATGCATCCAGTCCGCTTGGTTACCAGTATTTTGAGCTTTTTGGTGATGTTTGTCCCAATGATGAAACTATTTTAGCCGAGTTTATAACCCAGAATGTAGTAAGTGGCAATATCTACGCTATAAGGAGTTTGAATAGTGCAAATGGTACCGCCCTTATTGGCTTTGCCGGTTGGAACGGCACTATCATTCCCGCGGATTTCTATGATAAATTTGATGCAAATGATATCAGGACAAAACAATTTTTGGTAGGAGCCCAGGCAGGAGGTGTTACTTATACCAAAACCGTTGGGCCGATAATCACTCCAGGGGCAGCGCCGAATGACGGCATAAGGAATGTTAAGTTCTTTCCCGTAAAACCTTCAGACGCCAGTGGCGAGTCAAACGACTTTCCTATCTACAGGTATGCAGATCTGTTGCTGATGCAGGCAGAATGTAACGTACGTGCAGGAAATACAGCGGCTGCTGCGCCATTTCTTAACCTGGTAAGGCAAAGGGCAGGTTTGCCTGATATTGCCGCTCCAACGCTTCAGAATATCTATGATGAAAGAGGTTTTGAACTGGTATTTGAAGGCCACCGCAGGCAGGATATGATAAGGTTTGGTACATTTCTGTTACCTCACGGCGTTGCTCCCAATGTTGTTGCTGCAACCCCGGCTCACAGGCTTTTGTTCCCTATACCAACAGCAGCGCTTAATGCTAATACCACCTTAAAACAAAATCCCGGCTATTAAAAATATCCGACGATTGACAAATATGTAAAAAGAAATTTCATGAAAAAGATTTTTAATAAGTTTTCGTTTACCGTTGCAGCTTTGGTCTTGTTTGCAGCATGTGCCAAAGAAAAGGTTTTAACTTATATGGATGTGGTGCCTTTTCCAGCCAGTTTAACAGCTTCCGTACCTACTGTATCCCTTTCCGCAGGAAATCTGGACTCGTCTGTAATAACCTTCTCATGGCCGGCAGTACAGTTTAAAGTGAAAGCACCGGTAACTTATTCATTGCAAATTGATGTGCCTGCCGACACGGTTGGCAGTTCTGCATGGACTAACGCTCAGATGATTGCAGTGGGTAGCGATGTATTGAGTAAATCTTTTACAGGCACTGATCTTAATACCCTGGCTATATCAAAACTCGGTTTCATTACAGACTCGGCCAGTACGATGGTTGTAAGAGTAGTAGCGGTTCTTGACCGGTCGGTTTATTCGAATGCCGTAGCTGTTAAAGTAAAGCCTTACAAAGTAGTGGTGAAAAATGTATTGTATGTACCGGGAGACTATCAAAGCTGGACCCCGGCCACTGCGGCTACGATTGCAGAGTTTGTTGGCAAGCCAAAAATGTATGAAGGCTACGTTTATATGTCAGGTTCAGGAACGAAAGGATTTAAATACACCAATGCTCCTGACTGGAACCATATTAATTATGGCGATGCAGGTAATGGAGGCTTAAGTACAGATGGTACTGCCGGCAATCTTACTGTTGCAGATGGAGGTTACTATGAGTTGACAGCTAATCTAAACACCAATAAATGGACGGCAACCAAAACAACATGGAGTATCATAGGCGATGCTACGCCGGGCGGATGGAGCGCCGATACTCAATTGACTTATGACGCAGCAAACCAGGTTTGGAAAGTGACTGCGAACATGCTGGCAGGCGGATCGTTTAAGTTTAGGGCAAACAACGCCTGGGTGATTGATTTTGGTATTGATAGCAATAAAAAACTTGTGTATGCCGATAGCCCCTTTTTCGGTTACACAGGTAGCTTAAACAATCTTACCGTTCCTTCAGATGGAAACTATACTATCACACTCGATTTGCACAACTCCCCTAACTATACTTATGACCTTCATAAGAACTAACCTATTCCTCACCATTTATATTATTAGATGAAAAATTACTTTGTCGTTATATTTTCCCTGATCCTGTTTTCGTGCAGTAAAACTGACACTCCGGTTAACCCGGGTTTAAGTACAGACCCGGCGCAATATGGGGCACCTTTCACCCAGGTTCCGGCTACTAAAGATGCAATTATATACCAGGTAAACATCCGTGCTTTCAGTACATCCGGAAAATTGCAGGCTGTTACTGCCAGGCTTGATTCAATAAAAAGTTTAGGGATTAACGTTATTTATTTAATGCCTGTTTACCCGGTCGGTACTTTGCGGTCGGTGAATTCTCCCTATGCCGTTAAAGATTATAAAGCCGTAGGCACCGAGTTCGGTACTCTTGACGACTTAAGGAATCTGGTAGACGGCGCGCATACCCGAAACATGACTGTAATGATGGATTGGGTTGCCAACCATACCTCATGGGATAATGCCTGGATCACTAACAAATCATGGTACAAACAGGATGCTTCCGGCAACATTGTAAGTCCTTCGGGATATTCGGATGTGGCCCAATTGAATTTCAGTAACGACTCTATGCGTACCGCCATGATAGAGGCTTTGCGTTACTGGGTGTTTACTGCTAATATAGATGGTTACAGATGCGACTTTGCCGACAACGTTCCTTTCGATTTTTGGAAGCAGGCTATCACTTCATTAAGAAGTATATCCACTCACAAACTGCTGATGCTTGCAGAGGGTTCGAGAACAGATCATTTCAAAGCTGGTTTTGACTTTACCTTCGGCTTTGCGTATTATGGTAACATAAAAGACGTTTACCTTAACAGCAAATCGGCAACGCTGATTAATGACGTAAACAAATCTGAATACACTAACGCTAACGACCAGTCGCAGGTAGTACGATATCTGACAAATCACGATGTCAATAGTTCTGATGGCACTCCTTTAGATCTATTTGGAGGGAAGAAAGGTTCTGAAGCCGCCTTCATAGTAACCGCTTACATGAAAGGCATTCCTATGGTTTACAACGGGCAGGAAGTAGCAACTTCTTACAGGTTAACCTTTCCATTTACCTCTGCTAAAATCAACTGGTCGGTCAATCCCGATGTAACTGCTGCATACAAAAAAATACTTGCTTACAGAAACAGCAGTGCTGCCATTCGTGGCGGTCAGTTGTATGCTTACAGCAGCGACGATGTGGTAGCATTTACCAAAGAGCTTGATAAAGAAAAGGTTTTTGTAATAGTAAACGTGAGAAACAAGGCTGTTGATTACACCCTGCCTGCTGCTTTGGCAAATACCTCATGGACAGATGCAATGAATAGCACGAAGGTAACATTGGCTGGTAAAGTAACGCTGCAACCATACACTTATTTAGTGTTGACAAATCAATAGTGGCTGAATTGGCTTTCAGCCGTCAGCTATCAGGTATCAGCAGATCAAAACCTGATAAGCTTTCCTCCTGATAGCTGATAGCCGGTTTCCGGAACACCCATAATATTCAATTATCAATATGCAAAAATTAATAAAGAGCCTTCTGTTTTCAATACTTGTTATCTGTGTAAACCTCCAGGTTTCAGTTGCGCAGGATGCGAAACAATTTATAGAAAAGGATCCTGCACAATACGGAAAACCTTTCACTAAAGTTCCCGACACACGCGATGTAACCATCTACCAGGTTAACATGCGGGCATTCAGTAAAGAGGGAAATTTTAAAGGAGTGCTGGAACGTTTGGATGCTATAAAAGCACTGGGGATTAACGTTGTTTACCTGATGCCCATTTATCCTGTTGGAATGGTTAAAGCAGTCAATTCGCCATACTGTGTAAGAGATTATATAGGGGTTAATAGTGAATTTGGAACGCTGGAAGACCTGCGTGCTGTTGTAGATGGTGCACATAGAAGAAATATAGCTATTATACTTGACTGGGTGCCCAACCACACCTCATTTGATAACCCCTGGACAAGTAACAAGTCATGGTACCTGCAGGATTCTGCCGGTAATATTATCAGCCCTCCGGGAACCGGTTGGAATGATGTGGCACAACTGAATTTTAAGAACGCCGACATGCGTTTGGCAATGATTAAGGCAATGAAATATTGGGTATATACTGCCAATATAGATGGCTTCCGTTGTGATTATACTGATGGTCCGCCGCTTGATTTTTGGAAACAGGCAATTGATACATTGCGAAATATTTCTACACACAAATTACTCCTGATGGCCGAAGGAAGCCGGAATACCAACTATAGTGTTGGCTTCGATTATAATTTCGGATTCAGCTTCTTTGGAAATTTAAAAAGAATTTACAGCGCTAACAGAACGGTTCTTTCCATTGATAGTTTAAATGTCAGAGACTATACCGGAACTTCGGAAGTTCAGCAAATGATCAGGTATACAACTAACCACGATGTAAACGGTTCAGATGGTACTCCGTTAGAATTATTTGGCGGCGAAAAAGGTTCAATGGCAGCTTTTGTAGTTATAGCCTATATGAAAAGCGTTCCCATGATATATAACGGGCAGGAAGTTGGAACGCCGTACAGGCTTACTTTTCCCTTTACTTCAAAAGACATTGACTGGACAATTAATCCGGGTATAACTGCCGAATACAAAAAAATAATTGCTTTCAGAAACAACAGCAAAGCAATAAGAAGAGGCGTATTAACTTCTTACTCTACACCCGATGTATGTGCTTTTACAAAAAAGCTGGGAAATGAAGAAGTGTTGGTTATCTCAAATCTAAGAGATAAAAGTATTGATTTTAAATGTCCGGAGGCTTTAGTCAATAGCTCCTGGAAGAATGCTTTTGATAACAAATCTGCAGTTCTCAACGGTGAATTATCTTTAACGCCATTTTCTTATGTTGTATTAAAACGCAAATAACCGTGCATGGCCAGCCACTTGTTTTTTATTTTATGACCAACGGGGCGCCATTTACCGTAACATTTTCTGTCTTTATATTGGGGTAATTATTTGTATTTAATGTAGGCGTTGCGGCATTAGCTGTTACGTTCCTGAATAAAATATCTGATATCCTGTCGGACTGATTTCCCTTTATATCTCCCACCGTGTTGCATTTGACGTTAATGTTAG
>CAXTDO010000186.1:0-8974 GCA_964242315.1 uncultured Flavihumibacter sp. | reverse complement strand
CGCTGGAGGCTTGCCGCCGCCGCTGCCAGAACGGTGATAGCTACAAACGCGTACAGCCTGTACTTCGATTCCACAAGCATAGCGGGTGAAAAAGGATATGGCTTTCAAAAATTATTTACTCAGCGGTCTACCTCCGAATTTATATGGAGCCGAATGATGGGACAAAACAAGTACCTTGAATCGCTGTGGGATGCTCCTTCAAGAGGCGGCAGCGGCGGTCCGTTTCCTTACCAGGAGATGGTAGATGCCTTTCCCATGAAAAATGGCCTGGCAATTACAAACCCTGGTTCAGGATATAATCCTAACCAGCCTTATCAAAACCGCGACCCGCGTTTGAATTATTCCATTATTCACGATTCTACTTTACGCACCACTTTTGGGGCTAACCAGCCAAGCCCCCTGTTATTATACACCAATACCGCCCTCAACCCACCGGCAGCAGCCAGTGGCGATGCGGTTTACAAAGGCACGACAACCGGCTATTATATTTTTAAGATGATGGACCCCAACGTGATCAACAATAGCCTGAACGAAAGCAGCCGCTGCCTTCCGCTGATAAGATACGCGGAGATACTGTTGAACTTTGCAGAAGCTACAAATGAAGCGGACGGGCCTGTTACCGAGGTGTACCAGGCTGTTGCATCTATCAGGCAGCGTGCAGGTTTAACGCCTTACCAGTTGCCGGCCGGTTTGTCTAAAGAGCAGATGCGCAGCGCCATACAGAATGAAAGAAGAATAGAGCTTGCCTATGAAGGCCATCGCTTTTTTGATGTGCGCCGCTGGATGATCGCTGAACAAACCGACAACCTGCAGATGCACGGCATGGAAGTAAAGAGGAACGGAAGCGCGGTTACCTATAACACATTCAACGTCCGGAAGCACAATTTCACAAAAGCCATGTACCTCTGGCCGCTGCCATTAAGAGAAATCGCAAAATCGCCTGAACTGATTAAAAATCCGTTATACTGATGTTGGCTGTCAGCTATCAGGAGATCAAAACCGATAAGCTTTCCTCCTGATAGCTGATAGCTGACGGTAGATAGCTAATACGGACTTGCCATAAAAAACTTTATAAATACAAATCGCTGTTATGAAAAAAATAATAAGTCTTTTGGGAGTCATTTTTTTTCTCTTTCTTTTTTCCTGCGAAAAAGAGCAAACTGCTGCACCGTTGGAACCTATAAAAACAATCAATGGCAACTGGCAAATAATCAAGGCTCTCAGGAATGGTACCGACCTTACCTCGAGGTTTGATTTTTCAACCTTCCGGATCAACTTCACAGACAGCTCTTACTCCATGACAGACCCCGTTCCTTTTATTGTGAGCAAAAATGGCAAATGGAATTTTGACGATCCGAAATATCCCTTCAAAATGTCGTTTACCGCCCAGAACGATACAACGAAAAGTTCTACTATCCTTTACCCGGTAACCAACGGCGTACGTAATATCATCATTTCTTTCAGTCCGGGATGTACCTCCAACACCTATCAATATACATTGCAAAAAGCCAATTAGCGGGATGCTGTTTACAGCAAAAAAAATTTACAAATGAAATTGTATAAATTTAAAAAGATTCAGAATTATCTGGTGAAGATACTGGCTACTGCTATCGTGATACTGATTATCAGTTGCAGCATGACAATCGACAGCATCGTACAGCCATCCAGCATAAATGGAGGAGCAACGCTGCCGGTTACCCTGAATGTTACGGTAACTACCAATCAAAGCCAGACATCCAAATTTGTAGTGGCAGTGCTGGTGCCTAAGCTATGGAACGTATCCGCCAATACCAGCATCACCTTTACCAGTGATATCACTACAGGCGCACAGCCCATGACGGTTGTACCCGCAGGCACCCCGGCGCCAAATGGGAATGGTCTGGATTGGCCAAACTATCTGGCATCCAAAATCGGCAACGGCGGAAACCTGATCAGCGATTGGGAATGGGTGGCATTTTATTCCAATGCAGCTTTTACTGTGGGAGGTAATGTTACCGTTCACGCAACAGTGAGCATACGCATGCCTGTTAGTAAGGATAATGTGTCTTTTAAACTGGGATACGTTGTTGCCAACAGCACCGATGGCCTTAGCGCATCAGACAGGTACGGCTCGTTCTTTCCGGGTTGTTTTTCAGTAAACGGCACAGGCGACCTGATAGATTTTTGTAATCCCCAACTGGCTACTATCGAACCGCGAACCTCCCAGGATAACGACATCATCACCATCAGTTTTGATGCCGGAGTAGCGGCAAACTCACTAGCCACCGCTACTGATATTTATCTGTGTGCCACAGCAGTAACCACTACCGGCACAAGGATAGACGTGTGCAAACCTTCTGCGGCAACAAAGCTTGTATCGTTAGGCGCAGGCCGTTGGAGAACAGATGTATGGCCAAGAAAATTATTTTCATTAACGGAAAATCAGCACCTTGATCACCTGGAATATTTTTTTACGGATGCGGCAGGCAATAGCAAAGTTGGTTATGGCGGAGGTGTCAGTGCTTTTACCTATACATTTAAATGTCAGTAATCCGGATCAATCATTCATTTCCATTCTTAAAAATATATTATGTTGCTAACCTGCTTTAAAATAACCTGTACAGCATTTGTTTTGCCGGTATTGTTACTGCTTCAAAGCGTGTGTGCCCAAACTGCCTCATCACAAAGTACGGCCAGCGGCCAGGTGCTGGATGAATACAGCCGTCCTGTAAAGAACGTGCTTGTAACAATAAAAGGCAGCGCCGAAACCACGGCAACAACAGATGAGGGCAGGTTCTCTATACCCACGTCCACAAATGCCACGCTTGTGTTTACGCATCCCTTGTTTGATATACTGGAAGTAAGAACGAAGCGCAGCAATGACCTCACCATTAAATTAACAGGCCGGTACCTGCATACACCTACAGGAACTGATACCAATGCAAATCTGGATCCTGCCAGACAAACGATCAATGTTTTGTACGGTACTACCACAATGGATAAGATGCTGGGTTCCATCGCCACCGTTTACAACAAACAGTTAAGCACCACGCCTGCATCCTTATATGCATATGGATTGCCCGGCCGCCTTGCAGGCATGAACGTAAACCAGACAAGCGGTTTTTATACAGCCCGAACCAGTCCGTTAACCGACGTGGATATTTTTGTCGGCAATATTCCTAAAAACAACAGCGCTACCGGACCTACAGACAACACGGAATTCAACATCCAGCTTCGCGGACATGCAGCTAGCCTGGGCCAGTCGCCAATCACAGTAATTGACGGTGTACAAAGGGAAATTTATTCACTGGACCCTGAAAACATTGAGTCGGTTTCTGTTCTGAAAGATGCCCTGTCAACAATTTTACTTGGCCAGAACAGTTCAAGAGGCGCCTTGCTGGTAACTACCAAAATTCCGCAGCAGGGTGCGCCTCATCTTTCATTTACCGCAGAAACAGGAGTGCAGTCTTTACTGGGTTTGCCAAAGCCGTTGCCGGCATATCAGTATGCCTACCTGTTGAACGAAGCCCTGTTAAACGATGGCAGGAACGCTGCTTATAGTGGCGCTGATTTCAATGCATACAGAAATGGAACCGACCCGATGGGTCACCCGGATGTGAACTGGTACAATACCATTCTTAAAAAGAACCCTTTGCTTACCAGGTATAATCTCAGTGTAAACGGCGGCGGTGATATGGCGCGCTACATTGTAACGTTAGGCTATATGAACCAGGATGGGTTTTTCAAAACAGATAATGCAAATTCATACAATACCAACAATCAGCTGAAACGTTACCTCATTGATTCAAAAATAGATATCAACGTAAACAAAAATTTCAATGTAGGACTGCAGTTGTTTGGCCGTTTGCAACAGGGCAATCAGCCAGGCGCGGGTTCACAGACCATATTCAACAACCTGTTAAGCACACCTAATAACGCTTATGCCGTATTCAACCCGAATGGCTCCTACAACGGCAGCGCTAATTACCGCACCAATCTTTTATCTATGGTACAGAACTCAGGGTACCTGAACGACAATACAAAAGATGTGATGGCAAACCTTGACCTCACTTATAAGTTCGATAACTGGGTGCCGGGTTTATGGGCCAGGGCAAAAGGCAATGTATCCGTGCAATCGTCTTCTCTTATCAGCAGAAATAAACAGGCTCCTGTGTACAGCCTGGCTGTATCGGCCACCGGTGATTCATCCTACAACAGGTATGGCGATATCATCAACCAGTTGAATAATTATACTTCCACATCCTGGGCCCGGTATGTGTTTGCACAGGCTTCTGTAGGATATGATAAAACGATAGGCAACCACAACCTGAGCGGCATGTTGCTCTACGATAAAAAGACCACCCTGTTTAATTACGATATTCCATCTGCTTTAACCAATTATGCGGGCAAGGTATCCTACAATTTCAACAGCAGGTATTTTGCAGAAGCGGCGCTTAACTACAGCGGCTACGACCGTTACCAGCCGGGCAAACAGTATGGTTTGTTTTATGCCGGTGGTCTGGGCTGGAATATCGCCGGAGAAAATTTTATAAAGAATAATGCAAAATGGATCAACGTTCTGAAACTGAGGGGCACTTATGGCAGAACCGGCAATGCAAACATTGATAATTACGGCTATTTTGTATACCGCCAGTACTATACCGACGTGGCGGGCACTTACCCCATAGGAAACACCTATCCCAATTCAGGTGGTCTATCAGAAGGCGGAACACCCGGCAACCAGGTACTGCCAAATATAAACGCAACCTGGGAGAAAGCCAATAAGCTGAATGTTGGACTGGATATTTCCTTATTTAAAAATCATTTCCAGGTAACGGCCGATGTTTACCATGAAAGATATTACGACGTATTGCAGCAGCGTGGTAAATCGATACAGCTCATAGGCCAGAATTATCCTGTTGAAAACATCGGCATAGATGTTTACAAAGGCGCAGAACTGACGGTCACTTATCAAAGCAATTTTGGGAGCTTCAGTTACTTCATTACAGGCAATGCGTCCCTGCAGGCAAGTGATGTGGTTTTTATGGATGAGCAGTTTCAGAAATATTCATGGAACGAGCAAACAGGCCATCCTGTTGGCCAGCGTTACGGGTTAATTGCAGACGGCTTTTTTCAAACGTCGGCTGAAGTGGCAGGCGCAGCCACCATAGTAGGCTATACGCCTCATGTAGGTGATTTCAGGTACAAAGACCTTAACGCAGACGGTGTGATCGATCAGTTTGACGTAGCGCCTGTTGGCAAGGAAAAGCCGCTGATTTATTACGGACTTACCGTGGGATTCAGCTTCAAAGGCTTTTCTGTAAGCGGCTTACTGCAAGGTGTACAGAACAGGGAAATGTATCTTAATAATAGTTACATGGATGCAGGTTTCCAAAGCCAGAACAACGGCTTTTCGCAGGCGTATGAACAAAGTCTCGGAAGATGGATACCTGAAAGTGCGGCGATTTCAACCTATCCCCGCTTGACAGCAGGAGGCAGCGGTTATAATTACGGACCTCTGCTAACCTCCAACTCATTCTTTTTAAGGAACGGCAATTATTTCCGCCTTAAAAACGTGAACATCGAATACACGCTTCCCTACAACTGGACCAGAAAAGCAAAAATAGCGGGCATTAAGTTTTTTGCCAATGCACAGAATCTTTTCACGCATTCAGCTTACGGCGATTTTGATCCGGAAGTGTCATTGCCGAATTATCCGATGCAACGGGTAATCAATTTCGGTATCAACATCAAACTATAGGAAGTAAAAATACAAGAAATGAAAAATTTTTCACGCATAGTCATTACTGTTACGGTACTTTCAATAGCAGCGTTATCATCCTGTAAAAAGGTGTATGAAAGCGTGCCATTAGGCCAGCAGATCCCGCTGGAGATCGCTTTCGATCCAAAAGATTCTTCAGGAGTTTACGCCCTGCGGTTTTTATTGACAACGTATACGGAGTCGCTGCAAAACAATCATAACCGGGTTTCCGGCAATTATATAGATGCCGCATCAGATGATGCCATCTCATCACAGTCAGGCATACCCGAGGTGCAGAAAATAGCTACCGGCGCTTACACTGCTGTTGCCACCAATGCGGACAATGTATGGGCAAGGCATTACACCGCCATACGCGATGCCACTGTTTTTACTGTTAACATCAACCGTGTGCCACTTGCTGAAAAGTTATCCAACGGCAGGTCCGCAAGGGCTGCCTATCGTTCTGAAGCAAGGTTTTTACGGGCATACCTTTATTTTGAACTTATCAAAAGGTATGGCGGCGTGCCGTTGCTTGGAGATACCGTACGGCAACTGAACGACAACATCCAGGTGCCACGAAACACATTTGCAGATTGTGTATCATATATTGTGAGCGAATGCAATGATATAAAAGACAGCCTGCGTACACAGGCCATGATCAACACCACCACTTATGGAAGGATCACCAAAGGCGCTGCCATGGCGCTTAAAGCCAAAGTATTGCTGTATGCGGCCAGTCCGCTTTTTAACGGAGGCAACATCTCCCCTTCCAACCCTTTAACCGGTTATACCTCTTTAGATATCAATCGCTGGAAGCTGGCAGCGGATGCAGCGAAGGAATTAATGGACCTGGGCGCATACAGCCTGATGCCTTCTTTTAAAGATGTGTTTCTAACTCAAACAGCACCAGTAGGCAGTAATACGGAATCTATTTTCTGGCGCCAGAACGGCACCGGCACATCGGTAGAAACAAGCAATGCTCCTGTAGGATATGCCTCCGCCGGTGGCAATGGCATAACAAGTCCAACACAGAACCTGGTAGACGCATTTACAACCGATGAGGGAAAAAGCATCACCGACCCGGCATCAAAATTTGATGCGTCTCATCCATACGATCACCGCGACCCCCGGTTAACAAACACCATCTTTTATAACGGCGCTTTATGGCTTAACAGGCCGGTGGAAACTTTTAACGGCGGACAGGACAAGCCCGGCGGCACTTTGCAGCAAACCAAAACCGGCTACTACATGCGCAAGTTCATGGGCAACTTTGAAAGTGTAACAGGCAGCGCTATTTATTCCTCCACAGTACACGACTTTGTATATATCCGTTACGCCGAGGTATTGCTCAACTATGCAGAAGCACTCAATGAATTCAGCGGTCCGTCAGATGCGGTGTACAATGTTATTTTCCAGTTGAGAAAAAGGGCTGGCATCATGGCTGGTACTGATAACCGTTATGGTTTGCCTACAGGACTTTCGCAGGAAAAGATGCGTTCAGTGATTCAAAATGAAAGACGCGTGGAGCTTGCTTTTGAAGAGCAGCGCTTTTATGATATACGCCGTTGGAAGATTGCAGAACAGGTTTTTGCGGCTCCTTTAAAAGGTGTTGACATACAAAAGTCAAGTGGCGGACAGATTACCTACAACAGCCTCAATGTACTTACACCCGTGTTCAGGAGTCCGCAGATGTACCTGTACCCCATACCGTACAATGAAGTGATAAAGAATCCTCAAATGACGCAAAATCCTCAATGGTAACAGAACCGGTCGGTATTTATAAAATAATTTTTACACATCAAGCTCCCTGGTTATGAAAAAAATAATTATCCTCTTCTGTTTCTTCGCGGCGCTTATGCCAACTATATTATTGGCCCAGCGCAAAGTGGTAACCGGCGTGGTCAAAGATGCATCGGGCCCTATGGAAGGGGTTACGATCAGTGAAAAAGGCATAACAGGCAACGTGGCGATTTCTGCCAACAACGGCAGGTTTTCCATCACGTTAAGGGGTAATAACGGTACCCTTGTTGTTACTGCAGTAAATTATCAAAGGCAGGAAGTGAATGTAAGGAACAGTACAGGCATAGATGTGATCATGCAAACCACCACATCCAGCATGGATGAAGTACTGGTAGTGGGCTATGGCAGAAAAAAACGCATCACCAATACCGGGGCGGTCAGTTCGGTCATTGGCGCCGAGATAAGGGACGTGCCGACTTCCAATGTGCAAAATGCGCTGGTGGGTAAGCTGCCTGGTTTTTTTGCCCAGCAACGATCCGGTCAGCCCGGCAGGGATGCATCTGATTATTTCATACGGGGCGTCAGTTCGCTGAATGCAGCCGGCAACAGGCCACTGATCATTGTAGATGATATCGAATATACTTACGAGCAGTTATCACAAATAAACGTAAATGAAATTGAAAGCATCTCCATTTTAAAAGATGCTTCTACCACCGCTATTTTTGGTATCAAAGGCGCTAACGGTGTGCTGGTGGTTACAACAAGAAGAGGTGCCGGTGGCAGGCCAAAGTTTAATTTCCGTACGGAAGCCGGAGTGCAGTCACCTGTGCGTACGCCCAAGTTTTTAGATTCATACAACACAGCCATGCTGGTAAATGAAGCTTATGTTAACGACGGTCTTACACCGCAGTTCACGCAAAACGACCTTGACCTGTTTAAAAGCGGTGCAGACCCGTACGGTCATCCGAACGTCAACTGGTACAAAGCTATCAACAAACCCAATTCTCTGCAGGGCAACAGCAATCTCGACATTTCCGGGGGCACGCAGGCGGTAAAATATTTTATATCCGGCGGTGCATTCACACAGAACGGCAGCATACGCAACTTCTCTACCAACTCGGATGGCGTGAACAGCAATTACTTCTACAACCGTTACAACATACGCTCCAACCTCGACATTCAGGCTACAAAGAGCCTTGCTTTAAGGCTTGATGTAACAAGCCGTTTCGGAGACGTTAACCAGCCTTTCGGACAAAACGTGATCGGCAGTATATTTAATTTTTCCCAGGTACACCCCTATTCCGCTCCCTTCCTTAACCCCGACGGAAGTTATGCTTACTACGCTGATACCAAAAGCCAGCGGCCGACCATCAATGCTTCCTTACAGAGCAGCGGCTACACCCGCCAGAGAAGAACAGATTTTAATGTATTGTTCGATGTTAATCAGAAGCTGGATTTCATAACCAAAGGTCTTTCTGCTAAAGTGTTAGTTTC
>CAXTDO010000185.1:0-8999 GCA_964242315.1 uncultured Flavihumibacter sp. | reverse complement strand
GATCAGTACAGAACTCCTACTTATGTTGGAGACCTTGCCAGAGCACTAATTTTAATTATCGGGCAAAAAGCTACGGGAATTTTTCATGTATCGGGCAAAGACATGCTTACCCCTTATGATATGGCTATTGCCACGGCAGAACATTTTAACCTGAATAAAGATCTTATAAAAAAGGTCGACGCTTCATCGTTTAACCAGCCTGCAAAACGGCCATTGAAAACCGGGTTTGATATCAGCAAAGCAAGGAGCACATTAGGCTTTGAGCCGGTGAGTTTTGAGGAAGGAATGAGGTTAATGATTAATGATTAATGATTAATCATTAATCATTAGTTCATCATTAGCACATTCACGCTTCTTTGCAGGATGTTAAATGCTATTTCAGCCATTAGGTTTTCTTTGTCCAGGGTAGGGTTTACTTCTGATATTTCGAAGCAGCAAATTTTGCGGTTTTGCATAAATTTGCTGATGAGGTCTTCCGCTTCCCTTTCACGCAGGCCGTTGCTTACCGGCGTGCCCGTACCTCTGGAGATGCCGGCATCCATGCTGTCCATATCAAAGCTTATATAAATATCCGTACAGTCGCTCAAATACCTCAAAACACTTTTTACAATATTTTCCGCGCCTTTTCTCCTGAGTTCACTGGTTGTTACCACTTTCATATTGTATTTTTCGATCAAATACTTTTCTTCCCTTTCAAAGTCGCGAAGTGAAATAAATACAATATCTTCCGGCAATACTTTTGGAGCCATTCCACCCATATTCTTCAGCTGTTCCCAGTAGCCGGCTGTTTCTGCATCAACCTCATGCACCGAGCAATCGTTATTATTTTCGTTAATCACAATGGATATAGGCATACCGTGTAGATTCCCGGAAGGTGTGGTATAAGGAGTATGAAGGTCGGCATGTGCATCAATCCATATCACGCCCAGTTTGCTGGCCGGCCTTGCCATTTTTATCCCCGTAATGGTGGCTCCTGCTATACTGTGATCACCACTTATTACTACCGGAAAAAAATTGCTTTTCATGCAGTCACTAACTGCTTTGCTCACCCTTTCATACATAGTAATGATGCCTTTAACGCGTTTGGCATAAGGCGATTCAATAGGTTCATACAATAGCTTGTTCTCAGTAGGCACTTTTTCGGATGGAAAATGAATAAAAAAGTTACTCATAAAATCCAGAGCTGCAATTTTGATCGCCTCAATTCCAAGACTGGCGCCTCGGGTGCCTGCGCCAATTTCAGAGGGCACTTCTATAAGTTTTATATTTTTCATACCGAAGTGTTCAAATAAATGCAATGTAGTCTTTTTGGCAACGGGTTAGTAACCGTCGTTTACCATAAACGGAAGCAAAAGCGATTGAACAAACGCTTACAAAATATTTTTTAGAAGCTGCCTGCTATTACTCACTCATGTATTGCCAGAACCGGAACATAGCTATGATATGCAAGTTGTCTTGTATGGCTGGATGAAAATAATGTGCTAAGAAAGGAATGCTTTCTGGGTACGATCATTATAAGATCGATATAATTATCAGCCGAAAACCGACTTATGGCTTCTGTAAAGTCGCCCTGCCTGATGAAATGAAATTCAGTTTTATATGCTGAAAGAAGGCTTTCCATGTTTGCTCTTTGTGTTTTATAATCGTCTGAAAGCTCTGTTGTATCATCGCTGCCAACATTTACCACATAGAGTTCCGAATCAAATGATTCCAGCACTTCTTTAATATACTTCAGTGGCGTTGATTCATTAACGTTTTTAAAGTCCGTAGCAAACAGTACTTTCTTTATCGCTTTATACTTCGCCAACGGTGGTATAATAATTACCGGACAAATATTTTCATGTACGATTTTAATGGTATTGCTTCCAATTGAAATCAGCTCGGCAAGGCTATTCCCGGTAATACCCATAACGATCAGGTCTGAATGATCATCAGTCACAATTTTTTTCAGACTTTCAATAAGAGAGCTATTCTCGTCAGCTATACATGTAACAGATACTTCCGGGCTGATTTCTGACATTGATAACTTTATATTGTTAAGAGCCAGTTCAGTGATTATTTTTCTGGCCTCAGACTCGTCAACAAGCGGGGTGCCGTCACTGCCGGCGGCTATGGGATCTACTACATTTATCAAAGTAATGGTTGCCTTCAGGTCACCTGCAATCTGTGAAGCATAGATAGCTGCGTTTTTAGAAGTATCTGAGAAATCAACCGGCACAATAATTTTTTTCATGGTTTTCATTTTTTTTGCAATTCAAATCCTGGCTTACGAAAATACTGATACGCTGGTTTCTCCACCATAAGATTATTATAAAGTTAATAATTTAATACTCTTTGTATGTAGAATGGGCATGCCTGGAAATCAATCGTTGCAAGAGGGAAAAAAAGTCCCCGTAAATCAATTGATTCACGGGGACTATAACCAATGCTACAGGGCGCTTATTGATGAACAGCCACGATAGGCAACTCACTTTGATAGGCCAGCTTTTTTGTATTGCTGGTTACAAACATCTTGCTCAAAAGGGAATGTTTACGTGGTACCGTTAATATAAGGTCTATGTTTTTATCAGCGGCGAATTGGCCGATGGCTTCAACAAAATCATACTGCCTAATAAAAGAGTATTCTGTATTGTATCCTTCCAAAATAATTTCCATCTTGGCTTTTTCGTCTTTGTATTCTTCTGTCAGTTCTACAAAATGCTCGCTGTCTACATTCACTACGTGAACATCAGATTTAAACAAATCAAGCAGCATCTGGATCGATTTTGCCGGCATCGTTTTCTCAACATTTTTGAAATCCGAAGCTAACAACACTTTTTTAATGCCTTTAAACCTTGAATGAGGCGGAACAATAATTACCGGGCATACATTACGGTTAACCATTTCGAGTGTATTACTTCCCACCAGCATCTGTTCCATGCGGTTTGTTTCAGTAATACCCATTATAATAAGATCAGCATTTTGATCTAATGCAAATTTAGTCAGGCTGTCTAATAATGAATTGCCTTTTTCTGCAATGCAGTCGATTTCAACCGAATCATTATACCGAACCATTTCGGTTTTAATACTTTCCATTGCCATCTCTACCATTTCCTTTGTGGAAACAGGATTTTCATCTGTACCCGATATCTGATCAGTATTCTTATCAAATACATTGTAGAGGATTATTTTTGCATCCTTTACTGTAGCTGCGATCTGTACGGCATACATAGCCGCGTTCCTTGCTGTTTCAGAAAAATCAGTTGGAACAATAAATGTCTTCATGTTTTTTAATTTAATTCTTGTGGAGCACTTTCTTCCGGCAAAATGCCGGGTCGGTTTTCTAAGAGGTTAATGTGACTCCTAATAATGTGTAAAATTAACACATTAATTGACAATAGCAAATTACTGCTAAAAGATTACTTATGATACCAATGGATTTTTAACAGTAAAAACTTTGACGTTTCCCTTTTATTAAAGTGTGGCCTGAATGTTTGCAGAGTAAGCACATCCAGTAACAAAATCGAATAAACTTTTTTAACACTTGATGCAAAGTAAGAACTGTTTGTGAAGGTGGTTCGATTTCAATATTAGTGTTTTATAATTGGTCCGTTATTCAGAAATCAACAGAAGATATACCCATACCTGATACCTACTTATGTCCTGCCTTATAATGCTCAAGCAATTCATCACCGCCAAAATCATGTTTAAGATCGCGAATAACAGCATGAACATGGTTAGCGTTGTTCTGTGTATTATCATATTCAATAATAAAGGTAGGACCCTGTACCCTGTAGTAATGCGGATGCCCGATGCCTGGCTGCTGAGCACCCGCCCATGCAAATCGTAGGTTTTCCAGGCCGGCATCCTGTATTTCTTTAATCATATTGTCGGCAAAGAGCTTCGTGTAACGGTGCACGTAAACACCAATCAGTTTTAGTAAGTTTTGCTGTTGCTCGTTGTTCATGGCCGCCCAACTGATGCCCGCGGGATGTTCTATCATTGCCTTGCGTGTATCGAATGTAAAGATATCATTAGGCGCAGTAGTGTCCATCATCACGTCCTTCATCTGCTCGTTAGAAAAAGAATGCAATAGTGTAAATCCGCTGGCCGTTTCTGCCGCAAGTATTTCTTTTCCTTTCTGGGGACCAGAGGGTACCACCGCAGGGTTGGATCCCAAAAAGCCCGGAGTAGTGGCCACTAAACTGTTATTACTGGAAGAAAAATTGAAAGCTACATGATGTCCTTCAACGCGCCAGCCCCAGATGGTTTTGTTACCTGGAATACCAAAAACAGTGAAAAAGTACTTTCCCGGATCGCGGTAATGATCATCTTCTTTTCTATTCTCAATTGCTTTTAAAATAATTTCCAGTTGCATGATCTCGGTAGCTTTCCGGAATCCGTTGTCACTGAGACAGGATTTCATTAAAGCCATTGCAGCTTCCTTCTGAGAAGCGTTGAGCTCATTGACTGAAATGCCTTTGCGGTTGTCTCTGGGAACAAAATGAAAATTATACCGCTCTTCGTCTTCAAATGGAAATGAAGCCTTTAATTTCTGATCCTTATCCAGGCTGTTTATAAACTTATTTGCTAAAAAAACTATATCAGTTTTCTGCGCCAGGCATTGGAAAGAGTTTAATAGTATAAAAGCGATAGCGAATAAAAAATGATTCATATATAGCAGGCATTAGTAGTAGCATGCTAAGGTACGTAAACCGATAACCAAAAAAATTGATTTTTTGATAAGTGTATTCTGTTAGATAGCTACCGTTAGCACACAAGTTTAAAACATGATCTGCTTATGCATCCAACTTAACCCATCGCAAGTGTAAATTTAAGTAGAGTGCCGTTAGGTACGCAATAGCGGTAGCAAAAAAAAGAGCCTTGTAGAAACAAGGCTCGTAACCAAAACTAACTGCTTATGAGAAAAAACTTATTATTTATAATCGAGATATAAAGCTCGGTCAGAAAATTAAAAAAAATTGTTAAGCGTTGTTATTCTTAAGTTAATCGAACTAGCACAAGTAAAGCAAATACGGTGAAAAGTTGCATTTAAATAAATCAAAGCCTTTTCTGAATAATCTGCCGTTACGTCTTATGAAAATAAATTTACTCAATTAAATTCAAATAATCAATATAAATGTGGAAAAATAATATAATTAAAATTTAAGTACCATAAACAGTTTCTATAGGCACTACAATTCAATGCAAAAAAAGAGCCTTGTAGAAACAAGGCTCGTAACCAAAACTAACTGCTTATGAGAAAAAAAAATTTGAATAATCTTTGTTGATGCAAGTTGTCGTATAAATTTCTAAAATATTGTTAAGAGCTGTTATATTAAAGTTAATGGAGATCTTGTAATATCATTATGTAACTCCTGTATCATTGACTTTAATATTTGTCTGAAAGTTTAATAGCATCATCAAACTTTTCTGTCAGGACGCCTGTATCGTAAATTCTCTTAACTTCGCCCGCTATGACACAAGAACAAATTAAGATTATGAGGGACCGTGTTACTGTCCTGAGGAGGTTTCTTTGACGTTGAGAACCGCCAACACAAAATAACACAAGACAAACAACTTACACTTGCCGCTGGCTTCTGGAATGATAACCAACGTGCAACTGTGATCCTTAAGGAAATAAAAGTTGATGAATACTGGGTGAAGCTTTACGATAGAGTAGTAATGGCAGTGGAAGACTTTGCTACCTTATTTGACTTCTGGAAAGAAGGCGAAGCCAACGAGGAAGAAGTAAGAGAATCTTATAATAAAGCCTTACACGATATAGAAGAAGCAGAATTTAAAAGTACCCTCAATCAACCGGAAGATGAGATGCCTGCTGTACTGGAAATCAATAGCGGGGCAGGTGGTACTGAAAGTCAGGACTGGGCTGAGATGTTACTGCGCATGTATCGTATGTATGGGGAGAAACAAGGCTGGACTGTTACCGAATTGGATTTTCAGGAAGGAGAAGGCGCCGGAATAAAATCTGCAACCCTTCAATTTGACGGTTCATTTGCTTATGGCTTTTTGAAAGTGGAAAGTGGTGTGCACCGGCTTGTCAGGATATCTCCGTTTGACAGCAATGCACGCAGGCATACCTCATTTGCCTCTGTATTCGTGTACCCCCTGGTAGACGATACCATTGATGTGGAAGTAAATCCTTCCGACCTCGAATGGGCATTCTTCAGAAGTGGCGGGTCAGGCGGTCAAAACGTAAACAAGGTAGAAACAGCGGTGCGTTTGAAGCATATCCCATCAGGTATTATCATTGAATGTCAGCAGGCAAGAACACAGGGAGAAAACCGGGAAAAAGCGTTGAAAATGCTGAAAAGTAAATTATACGAAGAAGAAATACGCAAAAGAGAAGAACTTAAAAATGCCGCCAATAGCAACAAGCAAAAAATTGAATGGGGAAGCCAGATACGTAGCTATGTTTTTCATCCCTATAAAATGATCAAGGATCATCGTACTGATTATGAAGTAGGTAACGTGCAGCCTGTAATGGATGGGGAACTTGATGGATTTATTAAGGCTTACCTTATGATGGAAAAAGAAACGATATAAAAATTTAAACAGTACCCCGTTTGAACAACTCTTTTTCCTGGATCATGTTAGTTTTTGCCGGTTTGTTTGAAGTGGGCTTCACTACCTGTTTGAAATTTTCTCAAAATTTCACCAACCTGAAATGGAGCATAGGCTTCTTCATATGCATTATAGCTAGTTTTTTGTTGCTTAATAAATCAACCCAGGTGATACCCCTGGGCACAGGCTATGCAGTATGGACCGGCATTGGTGCCGCAGGTACGGTTATAATAGGAATATTTATTTTTAAAGAGCCTTATTTTTTCTGGAGAATGTTTTTTATTTTCCTTTTGATCGGTTCAATAGTAGGCTTAAAACTGGTTTCCTCAAATTAAAAATGAGATTATGCATTTTGGAGATTTCAATTACCCGATGCCGGTAAACGAGCCGGTTTTGTCTTATGCTCCCGGCACTTCAGAAAGAGAAAAGCTTCAACATACACTTGCTCTGCTTAAAAAAGAAGCTATTGATATACCCATGTATATTGGAAGCGAGGAAATAAGAACAGGGAAGAAAACAGCAATCAGGCCTCCGCATGAAACGTCGTGTGTACTTGGCCATTTTCATGAGGGCGATGAATTGCATGTTACGATGGCCATCGAAGCGGCTTTGAAGGCAAAGCAGGCATGGATCGGTATGAGCTGGGAAAACAGGGCTAACAGCTTTTTGAAAGCGGCAGACCTTCTGGCTACAAAATACCGTTTTCTCATCTACGGCACTACCATGCTGGGACAAAGTAAAAATCCTTTTCAGGCAGAAATTGATTCGGCTTGCGAACTGATTGATTTTTTAAGATTTAATGTACATTTTCTCAGTGAGATATACCGCCAGCAGCCGATAAGTGGTTCAGGCGTACATAACAGAATGGAATACCGGCCTCTTGAAGGATTTGTGCTGGCGATTACTCCGTTTAATTTTACTGCAATTGCAGGCAATCTGCCTACCTCTTCGGCGATGTGCGGTAATGTGGTAGTATGGAAGCCTGCTTACACACAGATTTACAGTGCGCAAATGATCATGAAGGTGTTAAAAGAAGCCGGCTTGCCGGATGGCGTTATCAACCTCATATACGTAGACGGCCCCGAACTTGGAAAGATCTGTTTCAGTCACCCGGATTTTGCCGGCATCCATTTCACAGGTTCTACCGGCGTATTCAACACTATCTGGAAGGAAATAGGAATGAACATTGGCAAGTACAGGTCATATCCACGCGTGGTAGGTGAAACCGGTGGAAAAGATTTTGTGCTGGCGCACAGATCTGCTGTTCCAGATGTTGTGGTTACGGCGCTTATAAGGGGGGCATTTGAATACCAGGGTCAGAAATGTTCGGCCGCTTCGCGCGCATACCTGCCAGACAATATTGCCGGTGAAGTGATAGAAAAACTAGTTGCAACACTTCAGACAATAAAGATGGGAACTGTGGAAGATTTTTCAAATTTTATCAATGCTGTAATTGACGAAAGGAGTTTCTATAAATTGAAAGCATACATAGATAAAGCAAAATCAGATGAAAATGTTACCATCATCGCAGGAGGAAATTGCGATAAAACAAATGGTTATTTTGTTGAACCGACCATTATCGAAGTAAAAGATCCAAAATATGTAACCATGTGTGAAGAACTGTTTGGGCCGGTACTTACAATATATATATACCCGGCCGATAATTTCGAAGATACACTGGAATTAGTAAACTCCACTTCACCCTATGCGCTAACCGGAGCCGTTATTTCGCAGGACAGGCAGGGCGTTGAATTGGCTACGGCTCAACTGCGCCATGCCGCCGGTAATTTTTATATTAATGACAAACCTACCGGAGCGGTGGTAGGTCAACAACCATTTGGTGGCGCGCGTGGCTCAGGAACCAATGACAAAGCCGGATCTATCTTAAATCTTTACCGCTGGCTGAGCGCAAGAACCATTAAAGAAACATTCGACCCGCCCACCGATTACCGTTATCCTTTTTTGGGGTAAGGTGTGTATTCTCAGAGTTTTAACTCTTTAGGTTTAAACACACACTTTTACCTGATTATGTTATTTTTATAAAAACATTTCTTGAAGACAATCCTCAGCCAGGAGCAACTCTCCATAACCATACAGCGATTGTGTCACCAGATACTGGAAAATCACCTCGACCTGGAAAATACTGTACTGATAGGACTTCAACCCAGGGGCATATATGTTTCAAAAAGAATTGTTGAACATCTTAGAAAAGAGATAGTTCCGGAAAAAGTATTGTACGGAAAACTTGATATTACGTTTTACAGGGATGACATAAGGAAACAACTGCATGTAGCAAACCAAACTGATATTCCTTTCAGCGTTCAAAATAAGCATGTGATCTTAATTGACGATGTATTATACACCGGACGTACCATCCGTGCTGCACTTGATGCATTGCTCGATTACGGCCGGCCTGCGAAAGTTGAGCTTTGTGT
>CAXTDO010000184.1:5116-9017 GCA_964242315.1 uncultured Flavihumibacter sp. | reverse complement strand
GCTGTATCCAGCCAAACCCTCAATTGCAACATTCCTATTGATGAAGCCTGCTAAACCTGCTCCCAGAAAAAAGCTTGTACTATTATATGTATTAGATGTAGAAGGTGTTTTTTGTTTTTGAGAATTAACAGAAAACTCTGCATCGCCAAAAGGCCGAATGTTCATAGTGCCAAAATAATAACGGGCAAAAGGTCCGATACCAAAAGTAGTAGTTTTAATGTCAACCACTTTGCTGTACCCTAAATCGATTGCCGCGCCGGCAGCAAAATTATGAAGAAAGAAATAACCGGCTTTAGGGGAAAAATCGATGTTGGTATTATTTTTAGAAGTGTTGAGGCCCAAATTACCACCGACCAACCAACTTCCTTTCTCTGTTTGAGCACTGGCTGCAAACCCTAAAAATAAAAAAACCAGTAAGCTTAATGAACTTTTTTTCATGGTAAAAAATTTAATTGTATTTAATTAGTGAATAAATCCCAGTTGAACATATGGTAAGGAAGTCACATCGTAGACAATAATAGCTGCGTACGTTTTGATATTAATTTGTTAATACAGGTTTCACTTCATAAATGGGACTGAATAAATATAGCCTGCCGGTGGTAACTTCTATACATTGAAATCTTTTCCGTAGCCGTTTTCCTTTTTTAAAAACTTTGCCCCTATCAATTTCAAATAGTAACCCTTCCTGAAGCTGTTCTACCATTACCAGGCCGCTTTTTTCAGTATCATATCTTTGCAAAACCCTCATTAATCCTTCATCTGCGCAACTACTCGCTGGTAGGTTATGCAAAGAGTGTTCCAGCACATGTTGTATATCCGCAGGAAAAATTTTAAGTGCAAGAAATCTGACCAACATCTCCCGGTAAATATGCTTCCATTCCCTGCCATGTGCTGATACCCGGTTATTAAATTGTAAAAATGTAAGCAGGTGTGCCAGTTCATGAATTAGTGTTATTAAAAACGAATATGCATTTAGGTTACCATTCACACTGATGCGATGACTCTTCGAACCAATCGCATGGCGATAATCTCCCAACACCGTTTTTCGGCTTTTCGTAATGGTTAGATGAACCTTATACTGCTTCAGATATTCAAATATCAGTGATGAAGATCCTGCAGGAATGTACATATCGAGTGAAGAAAGCGGGGTTTCGCGTTTAGGCATTTTTTTTATACTTGCTGTTTTTCATAAGTATAGATATTTCCAGGAAGGTATAAACAAGATAAAGGAACATCAGCATAAATACGCCCGACTTGTTCACTGCCGACCGGGCATTATATATATAGATAAAAGCCGCTATGATGCAAACGAAAAATTTAAGGAACATTCCCCCGTAAACATTCTTGATAAAATTGTGTGTATTACCTGCCCTCATTGCTTTCTGATATAAAAGAAAGGAAAGCACTGTTACGCCAAACAGGATAAGGTTACCCAGTATAAGTACATTTTGATTGATGTGTAACTTTTCTAAAGTTTTGGCAAAAACAACCGGAAATATATTAACCAGAAGGAATACAATAAGTATGGGAAGAAATGTTTTTAACGCACCTGCTTTTTTTTGATCACTCATTTTTTGCCACCGGTTTCTTTTATCAGCTTATATATTGTTACGATAATTACAAGCAAAGGTAAAGTCCAAACCAATATGGGAAAAGAAATATGCAGCCACTGATCTGCCTTATACCCGATGAATACCGTTATCCCAATGCTCACCAGAAACTGCGTTGCCATTCCGGCGTACTTCATCATTGGGGTATGGGGTAACTGCTATCGCAGTAGGTATGGGGTATGAGGTGAATGCTGGCAGTTTTGTTGGTCATAGTCAGAAGCTTTTAAATAATAATACGAGTGTTATTTTCTATAGAATTGTTTTTTAAACCCCCAAGGGGTGACATGATTATAGCAATGAACTAGTGATTGAACAGAACCCCGAAGGGATGACATGATTCTTTCTGCTTAAGACGCTATATGTCACCCCTTCGGGGTTTTACCCCATACCCCATACCTACTGCGATAGCAGTTACCCCATACCTGGTATCTACTCCTCAATCTTCTCCGGTACAGGAATGTTTAACGACATAGTATCCAGTTTTACGGTGGCAGCACCCTGCAGCACATTTTTTAAGTTAAGAATGTACTGATCTTTGTAGCGCATGGCCTGCTGTAGCGAATCTGTTCTTATTTTCAGTTCCCTTAACTGCTTTGTATTTGACGTATTTCCATACCCGGGTATATATAGTTTCATGGGCGTAAAAACAATCAGGGCAACGGTTAAGCCCGTTAGTAAAACGAAAATAGTACTTAGCACTACGTAAACACTTAACCTCGATAGTTTAAAAGTTACCACTTCCTCGTACGTATCATCGTTCATAACCACCAGCCTATAGCGGTTCCTAAGTCTTTTTAGCGTGGTATTGGCGTCCGGTATAGCCATAAAGAGAAATCTAATTGTTTTAAAGATACAACTAAGCTCGTACCAGGGTTGTATTGTTAAAAAATATTAGCGCAAAATGAACAATAAAATCGCGGAAAAGCAGTTAAAAAGAAGTTAGATTGCGTCAGATAAAAACAACAATTTGAAGAGAATTTTTATCATTATCATATCATCCTTTCTTTTCATTCATTCCATTGTCACAGGTCAGCCTAGTTTTAGTTTCGATTTAAAAAAACCTCCTAAATTCGAAAATAAAGCACTTGCCTCTGAAAAAACAGGGAATAAAAAGTTTACTGTACCCCGCCGTTTCCTGCAAAATACTTTCACGCATTATAATTATTATTTTAATGCCAATAACAAGCTGAATGAAATTGTAGCCCGGGCTAAAACAGCTCAAATAGACGATTATACCGAGTTGCTTCCATTTTACAATTACTCACTTCAAGGAACCGCCACCTTTAAAGTAGACCTTGATTCCGTTATTTATAAATCAACGGCCGGCGTACTCATACACGACCTTCGTAACGACTGGATCGACAACCTGTACCTTCTCATTGGAAAAGCATATTACCTGAGAAATGACCCTGATTCCGCTTACCTCACTTTTCAGTACCTTAATTATGCTTTTTCGCCCAAGGAAAAAGACGGCTATGATAAAGTAATAGGCAGTAACCAGAGCGAAGGCAGTAATGCATTCTCTATCTCAACAAAAGAGCATAGGAGTATTATAAATAAAGCATTCAGCGAGGCGCCAAGCCGCAACGAATCGCTTGTCTGGCAAATCAAAACCTATCTGGCAAAAGATGAACTGGCAGAAGCCTCCGGGTTGATTGAAACGTTAAAACACGACCCGTTATTCCCTTCGCGATTGAATACAGACCTGGAAGAAGTGCAGGCTTTATGGTACTACAAACAACTTGCTTACGACAGTGCTGCCGTGCACCTGGAGAAAGCCCTTGGCAATGCAGAAGATAACCAGGAACAGGCAAGGTGGGAATACCTCATTGCCCAGTTATATGAAAGAACCGGTAAACATAACCTGGCAGAAAAATTTTACAACAAAGCTATTCAGCATACCATCAACCCCGTTCTTGAAGTATATGCCCGGCTGAATTCCATCCGTCAAAATAAAAACGGCAGTGAAAAAGAAATTCAGGAAGCAATAGACGCCCTGGTTAAAATGGCCAAAAAAGACAGGTACGTTTCTTACCGCGACATTATTTATTATACTGCTGCTGTTATAGAAACAGAACGCAACCATCCGGAAGCCGCAAAGCTGTTGTTGCTTAAGAGTGTTAAATCGAATATCAACAATACCGCACAGAAAAACCGGTCGTTCATGGCCTTAGGCGATCTTACTTTTAATCAAAAGCTATATACAGAAGCAAAAAGCTTTTATGATAGTGTTGATGTGCAAACCGTTTTTGCTTCCACACTAAAAAATTTTATTGCAAGAAAAGAAGCAC
>CAXTDO010000184.1:0-5106 GCA_964242315.1 uncultured Flavihumibacter sp. | reverse complement strand
TAGTTAAACAAACCGGTGTTTTGGAAAGACAGGACAGCCTGCAACGAATAGCGGCCATGCCGGCTGCTGAAAGAGAGGCCTTTATTAAAAAATTAGTCAAAACTTTACGCAGGCAACAAGGAATTAAAGAAGACGATAACGGCGTAATTGCAAAAGGCAACTTCGCAAATAACAACGCACCGGATCTTTTTGGCGGCAACACTGCTAAAGGTGAATGGTATTTTGCCAATGCATCCTTAAAAAGTAAGGGCCTTAACGACTTTAAAGTTAAATGGGGAAACAGGCCAAACGCTGACAACTGGCGTCGCGCCGCTGCTACGTCAAACGCCCAGCTTGCACAATCACCGAGGGGAAAAGGATTTGTCAGGGGATCAGACGTGCCTGCCGCTCCGCCAATGGATATCAGTTTAGAAGGACTGCAAAACAACCTACCCCTTACACCTGAAAAACAAAAGATTTCCCGCGACTCCATAGAAAGCGCTTTGTTTGAAGTAGGCAAAGCTTACATGAACGGACTGGAAGATTACACCTCCGCTATAGGCGCCTTTGAAAAATTACTGACCGATTTCCCCGCTACCAATCATGCGGAAGAAGCCTGGTTCAACCTCTATTATTGCTACAAAAAAATGGGCGATCCCGGTAACCTGGCCAAGGTAAAACAGATGTTAGCCTCTAAATTTCCAAATGGTAAGTTTACAGCGTTATTGAATCTGTCTTCCATAGCACAATCTCCCGACAGCATTCTAAAAACAAAAGCCACCGCCCAGTACGAGGGGATCTATAATTTATTTATTGAAGGAAACTTTGATGAAGCTGTAAAACGTAAAAAACAGGCTGACAGCATTTACGGAAAGAGCTTTTGGACACCGCAATTATTATTCATCGAAGCCGTATACTATATCAGGCAGCAAAAAGATAGTGTGGCAAAAAATATACTGGGAAATATCTTACAGGTATTTCCAACAACACCTATTTACAATAAAACGGTCACGATGCTGGAAGTATTGAGTCGCCGTAAAGAAATTGAAGACTACCTGGCCAAACTGGACCTTAAAAAATTAGAAGAAAGCGTTGCAGCGCTTTCCGACGACAAACCCGCCCTGATACAGGAAGCAGTTGTACCAGCAAAAGTAGATAGTTCAAAAATAAAAGAAGCGGAGAAATTAGCGGCTGCTTTAAAAGCCCAGAAAGACCTTGCTGATGCAAAAGCCGCTAAAGAGCTGAAAGAAAAGCTGGAAAAAGAAGAAAAAGAAGCTGCTGCTTTAAAAGCTAAAAAAGAAGAGGAAGCAAAAGTGGCCGCGGCACTGGAAGCTAAAAGGAAGGAAGCTGAACTAAAAGCTGCCAAAGAACTGCAGGATAAAAAAGACGCAGCCGAACTTGCTGCCAGGCAACTTCAGGAGAAGAAGGATCAGGCAGCAAAAGCAGCCCTGGAACTCCAGGCTCAGAAAGATCTGGCTGCCAAAGCCGCAAAAGAAAGTGAGGAAAAAAAGCAGTTGGAAGCAGCAATAGCAGCAAAGGAACTCGAAATGAAAAAGCAGGCTGCCGATATAGCTGCTAAAGAATTGCTTGCTAAAAAAGAAGAGGCGGCCATAGCGGCAAATGAAAAGAAAGCCCGGGACCTCGCAGAAAAAGAACGGCTCGACAAAGCTGCAAAGAATAAAAAAGCGCTGGATCTTGCAGCAAAAGAAGCCGCCGACAAAGTAATTAAAGACAAAAAAGCAAAAGAACTTGCTGACAAGGAACTTGCTCGCAAAGAACTGGCCGATAAAAAAGCGCTTGCCCTTGAAACGAAAAGGTTAACGGACTTGATTGCCAAACAAGAACTGGCTGATAAAAAAGCCAGGGATTTGAATGCAAAGAAACTTGCAGATTCATTGGCAAAACAGGAACTGGCCAGAAAAAATGCCGCCAAAACAGACAGTGTCCAGGCAATTAAAAAGCCAGAGGTTACCAGTTTGGTTTATTCCAATAAGCCTGCCGAAGCACATTATGTGGTGCTGGTGTTAGACAAGGTTGATCCGGTATATGCTACCGAAGCAAGGAATGCATTTAACAGGTATCACCGCGAAAGTTATACGGATAAGAATATTACCACCACCTCCTTTTCATTGACTGATGATACAAAATTACTCCTCATCAATAACTTTGAAAATGCACCGGCAGCGCTGAGTTATGTTGAAAAAACACAAAAGCTTACTCAAACCGAAATCATTCCCTGGCTTACTGCCCAGAAATATTCGTTCTTATTAATATCTTCCTCTAACCTTGAGATTTTAAAGAACACCAAAGATGTAACTTCTTACAGAAAATTCCTGAAAGAATTGTATCCTGGCAAGTTCTAAGTATTTTTTAACCCCAGAGCAGGATTTTCAGGATTAAAAATAATTTTCAAAATTTTGATGCAAAATTTTGAAAATTATTTTTAATCCTGAAAATCCTGCTCACAAATCAATATTAGGATTTCTTTATCGGCCTCGCTACTTTCGAGTATAATTTTTGCACACGCATATTCAACTTTATCGTTTTCTATATGAAAAAGCGCACATCAAAACCCGGTTCACCGTATAATGCTATTTTCTGGAAAATTTTCCTGTGGGGAGCCGGTGCTTTTTCACTTTTCGTTATACTTATCAGTCTTGGCGTATTCGGTGGAATGCCCTCCCTCGAGCAGCTTGAAAATCCCTCTATAATTGAAGCCTCCGAAGTAGTTGCCGTTGATGGAACGTTGATGGGAAAATATTACAAAGAAAAAGGAAACAGAAGCATCGTAGAATATAAAGACATTTCCAAACATGTTATCAATGCACTGATTGCCACAGAAGATCATACCTTTTACAACCATTCAGGCATAGATGCCAAGAGATTGATAGGCGCTATTATTTTTCTGGGACAGGATGGTGGCGGGAGCACCATCACTCAACAATTAGCCAAAGCCTTGCTGGAGCAGGGTTCTAAAAATATTGTACTGCGCATCATTGAAAAATTTAAAGAATGGATCATTGCCATTAAGCTGGAAAGAAATTTTACCAAGGAAGAGATCATCGCCTTATATCTGAATGCCGTTCCTTTTGGCGATAATGTTTATGGCATCAGGAATGCTTCGCGTACGTTCTTTTCAAAAGAACCGGACCGCTTAAATATTGAGGAAGCGGCAGTGTTGGTAGGAATACTAAAAGGAAACACTTCCTATAATCCACGCATCAATCCAAAAGCAGCATTCGACAGGCGAAATACCGTTATTAATCAAATGGTTAAGAACGGCTACCTTGCCGAAGGAGAAGCCTCCGAACTCAAAAGCAAACTTATAAAGCTAAACTATAAAAAGCTGGATGAAAATTCAGGGCTGGCTCCTTACTTCCGCGAGATAGTAAGAGACGATATAAAAAGATGGTGCAAGGCTCATACTAATCCTGCAACGGGCGAACCATATAATTTATATGAAGATGGACTTAAAATCTACACTACTATTAATCCACGGATGCAGATATATGCAGAAGAAGCAGTAGCCCGGCATATGCCGGTGCTTCAGAAAATATTAAGTGCACAAAACAGTGTTAAAAATGGCAATGTATGGAAGGGCCATGAAAATAAGCTGGAAGCTGCAATGAAAGTGAGTGAGCGCTGGAAAAACTCAAAAGAAGAAGGTTTGAGTGATGATGAAATAAGAAAAACGTTTTATAAGAAGGTTGCTATGAAAGTTTTTGCGTGGAATTCAACCAGGCAAAAAGATACCATCATGACTCCTATGGATTCTATCAAATACAACCACCAGATGATGCAAACCGCTTTTATGGTAATGGACCCTTTAAGCGGAGACGTAAAAGCCTGGGTAGGCGGAATAGACTTTAAAAATTATAAATTTGATCATGCCAACCTGAACACCAAACGCCAGGTAGGTTCCTCCATTAAACCGTTTTTATACTGTCAGGCAGTTGAGGATGGTTTTACGCCCGAAACTCAATGTGAGGCTACCTCCCAATATTTTCAAGGCTTTGGGTGGGTGCCAAAAGAAAACAAGGGTAAAACAGGTACCCGCACTATGGCAACCGGTCTTACCTATTCGATAAATGAAGTAGCTGCTTACCTTATGAAGCAGGTAACACCTAAACGGTTTGTTGATTTTTTAAAGCGTGTCAACATCCAAACCCAGGTAGAGCCTTATCCTTCCATAGCTCTTGGTTCCTGCGACCTCTCGTTGTATGAAATGCTTTGGGGATATTCTATGTTTCCTAATAGCGGATACAGCACTAAGCCTGTTTATATTTCCCGTATAGAAGACAAGAATGGCAACCTGCTTGAAAGTTTTACTACGCAAATGAACCAGGTTGTTAGCGAAGCCTCGGCATATACCATGGTTAAAATGATGCAGGGCGTGGTTGATATAGGAACGGCAAAAGGGTTACGTTCCAGACTGGGAGCATCTGAAATGGGTGGCAAAACCGGCACTACTAATGATAATGCCGATGCCTGGTTTTTCGGCTATAGCCCGCAGCTACTGGCGGGAACCTGGGTAGGTTGCGATGACCGGTTCATCCAGATTTCAAGTAACGCCGGTATGGGCGGCGCGGCAGCAAGACCTATTTATGAATACTTTTTTCAAAAAGTGTACGCAGATAAGACACTGGGCATTGAAAAAGATGCAAGGTTTATTCAGCCTGAAAGCATGAAAAATGAAGCGATGTTTGATTACATGAACGTTATAGATCAAACGCCACCGCCCGGCGCCGAAGGTAACGACCAGGGCAATGGTAAAGCCAACGAATACCTTATGGAGCCGGACAGCAGCAAAGTACCGGTAGAATCGGAGTTGAATAATGAAGAAAAAAAGATATTGAAAGAAGCTACCGGGGACAAAAAAAATGACAAACCAAAGGTTAAACCGGAGGCTGAAACACCTGCTGACAATTCAGAAAAAAAGAAGGGTGGTTTTTTTAGAAGGCTTTTTGGCGGCGGAAAAAACAGGGATTCTACGCAAAATAATCGCTAGTGAACGGAACGGTAAGCGCGTGCCGTTAGTCCAAGGTCGTTACGTTAGAAAATAACAAACGCACAACGGTTCCCCTCCTTTTTCAAGGAGGGGACGTTCAATTAAGATGCGAAGCACTT
>CAXTDO010000183.1:0-9020 GCA_964242315.1 uncultured Flavihumibacter sp. | reverse complement strand
GAGGTCCACGGAGGAGCCTTCTCCGTGGACCTCCGTGGTACCTCGGCTCTTCCTCCGTGGTTAAAAAAAACTGGTCGAAGGGCTATAAGGTCTATTTACGATTAAGATAACAATAGAAAATTTTTAAACAGTTTCTGCAATGATATTAATCGTGCTTTGCAGTTCTTAAACAATCAAATGTCGGCCTTCAATAATCACTATAATAGTGGAATTTTTACAGTAAAATAATTGTCATCATCAGTTATCACAACAGGAAGAGTTGATAAATAATGATATAATGATTGCAGATTTTTTAAACCCTGCTTGTTACTTGTATCAACGATCCTTTTCTTTTGCAGGTTATTTCTGGCGACCACATAATCGGTTTCAATAAAAAAATCTATAGTTAATATATTTTCATCGTCGATACAATTGTGCTTGATGGCATTTTCTATCAGGTTTTGAATAGTAACAGGCGCTATTTTAAAATAATGATATTCTTCCGGAATGTTTAGGTTTACCTGCAGGCCGTATTCGAACCTCGTTAGTTGCAGCTTGATATAGTTGCCTGCAAAAGCTATTTCTTCAGCAAGGGTTACCAGTTCGTTATTTCGGTTCTTTAAAATATAACGGTAGATTTTCGACATACCTTCCAGAAATTCACCGGCCATCTTCTGGTCTATTCTGATAAGGCTTCCTAAGGATGTTAATGAATTAAAAAGAAAATGAGGATTTAGCTGCTGCTTTAGGTTTTCAAACATTGCAATAGCTTTTTCTTTTTCTAATGTCTGTGCCTTGTTTTGTAATGAAAATATTTTACGTTGCTGTTGTAACCTGTTATAATACACCATATAAAGTACTGTCAGTATGAGTAGTATCACTATAATCCAGAACCAGCTTGTTTCATAAAATACCGTTGCTATTTCAATCGTTAGTAGCCTTTCCGGAACATTCCAGTTGGCGGGATCGCTGGTAGCTTTGTATTTAAATACATAATCGCCTCCGGGAACGTTAGTATAATTCAACAATTTATTTTTTGTGTATACCCAGTCTTTATCAAAGCCTTCTAATTTGTAAGCGTACCAGGTCTGCTCCGGATTGCTATAGTTAAAAGCTGTGAGGTCCAGTGAAAAAAAGTTTTGATAATAGGCTAATTTTATGGTTTTTAGTTCCTCATAATTCACTTCAGGTACGTAGCGGCCTCGCGGGATCTGCATTCCTGTAAGGTACACGGATACATCTTTTACATCTTCTTTATAATTCAGCGGATTAAAGTTTAGAAATCCTTTCATGGTGGGATAAATGAATGTTCCGTCCGGAGCTTTGTAAGCGGGCATATCAGTAAATTCCATAGTGAGCAGCCCATCCTGAAAATCAAAATTTTTAAAGATTTTCCGGCTGCTGTCTAACATCAGTAAACCTCTTGTGCTGCCTATCCATAAACGATTGAGTCCATCTACCATCAGAGCGGAAGTCTTAACGGACGTGAGTCCGTTTTTTTGTGTAAACGAACCAAACTTATCTTTAAGCGGATCGTAGTAAGTAAGTCCGGTAAAGCTGCTGAACCACATAACGCCGGCACTGTCTTCGGCAATAGAAGTAATGGTATTGTTAATAAGGGTGTTGTCTTCTTTTTCAGACCTCATCCAGTGCTTTACCGTTTTATCTTCGGGTTTAAACATCACCAAACCGCTGCCATTCATGCCAAACCACAAACAGTGCTTTTTGTCTTCATAAATGCTTCTTACGCCCTTATTAATCAGAAAGGATAAATAAGGATGGGCAGCAATGCTGTGTATGTTGCGCTCGCCGGCATTTCTATAATAAAAATTATTTTGCGATCCAAACCAGACATTGTTATGGCTGTCCTCAAAAATTGCCCAGTAGAATTCCTTTGGCAACGAATCTTTTGCATTTAAAAAATCCATCTTACCGGTTTCAGGATGGAACCTGTTTACACCGGATGCTGTTCCTATCCAAATGGCACCCTCCTTATCCTGTAACAGGCTTCTTATTGAATTATAATGCAACTGTGGTTTCCCGCCTTCAATGTTTTGGAACAATTTATTTTCATGTAACGGATTCATTCTTATAAGCCCGTCGCTCATCCCCATCCAATGATTGTTTTTATCATCGGTAATGAAAGCCCTTGCCCATAAACCCGTCAATCGTTTAATAATATCGTCGCCTGGCAATATCACCTGGAAAAGATTTTTATCAGGATGAAAATAATCTACTCCGTTTCCCTCGGTTCCAACCCATATAAATCCGTGTTTTCCCTGAAACAAGTGCGTTACATGATTGGCGCTTATACTGGAAGGCTTTAACGGATCATTCTTGTAAGAATAAAACCTTTCCGTTTTGTAATCATATTTAACCAGGCCTTTGGCACCGGTAGTGAACCATAATTCCTTTTTGTTATCTATTAAAAAGCTAAAAATTCTTTTATCTTTTACATTTTTAAACGAGTTATCGAACCGCTCGTAGCTTGTAAAATTTTTAAAAGTGGTGTCGGTTTTGTATAATATGCTGGTACCGTTGCCGGAAGTAAACCACACGTTACCCGATCCGTCCTCTGCCACTAATTTTACATTGTAGCTTCCGGGTACTTTTATTTTCCTTACATCTTTCTTAAGAGTGTTGTAAACCAGTAAGCCGGTGTCTGTTCCCAGATATAATCGGTTGTTACCTAAAAACATGTCATGAACCGCCCGCCCCAGCAACTTACTTATAAGAACATCATTATTATTTTTACAGAATTGAACATCCAGGGTGACCGGATTGAACATAGCCAGTCCTGCATCGGTAGCGATAAATATATTATGAGGCGTTTGCTCAATCATTTTGATCACCTCTTTGTCTTTCATTGCCGCTACCGGTAAGAATTTTGAACTGGCATAATCGTAGCGAACCAAACCTCTGTAGCACCCTATCCAGAGTTCGCCCCTGCTGTCGCATAAGATTGACTGCACCACACTTGCAGGCAGTGAGTTACTGTCCTTAATGTCGTTATAAAAAGATTGAACTGTGTAACCGTTAAATCTACTCAACCCGCTCATTGTTCCTACCCATATATAGCCGTATTTATCCTGGCCGATAGCTTCTGCAACTCCATCAGCCAGGCCCTGTGTAGCATCTAAATGACGAAAATTGTAATCAACGGATTGTGCTGTAGCGATCTGGTTAAACAGTAAAAAAAAAGAGATAATAAGTATGATGAATTTGGAAAACATCTTATCCTGAAAGTAAAAATAAAAGGAGAAAACAGGAAAATTTTAATGCTTAAACGGGTTGATTTCTTTATGAGGTGTAGCAATTATTTTTTAAAGCATGGTACTGCAGCACTGTGTAGCAAGACAAAAGCTACTTTCTGTATACATGTACCCTCTAGCATACCATAAGCAACGAGCTTTCAAGATCGTCATTGGCAGTTTAAAGTCTTAGCATTAATGGTCAGTGGAGCGCCAAGAATCACAATGGTGCGCCATGTGCGGAATAAAGAACAGCCTGTTCTTTGCCTAGTCTTCAACCATCCGAACGGGAATTTTTACAGCGCCTGTGATAATTTCTTAAAGAGATTGAATGATTAATCTTCCTCTAATTGGCGATCATAACTGTTGTTTGATAAAGAACCTTTTCCTTACTCGAAATAGTTATTTTATAATTTCCATTACTCAAAACAGGTAACTGTATTTCCTGGTTCGACGAACCGGTCAGCTTTTGATAGACTACTAATTTACCAGATAAGCTATAAATCTTTATAATGCTATTGTTGTTATCCTGTTTATTAAACAATACGTTAATTGTTCGTTTTGCAGGATTAGGATAGATCAGGATCGTCTTCGCATTTTTAATTGCAATAATGATTACGTTACTTACATATGGTTTACCATCCTTATCCACTTCTTTTAAGCGATAGAAAACATTTGAAAAAGGCAAAGAATTTATTGATGTATCCTTGAAATTATAATCTGATACACCCGATCCATTACCTGCCGCATTTACTGTAGCCAGTTCAACGAAATGTAACCCATCCGTGCTTCTTTCTACAATAAAACGAGAACTATTCTGTTCATTTGCCGTTGACCATTTGAGCAAGACATCGTCACCGACCAAAGAACCAGTAAAATTCAATAATTGTACAGGCAACACTGATCCAACATAAAATGTATGAATAACTGGTACCGCAGCATTAAAATAGGCATTTCCGGTACTGGAAGCTTGTACTGTTACCAATCCTTCTCCCTTGGTTATTACGATACCGTTAATTATTTCTACAGGTCCGCTGATTAAAGTGAAATTAACTGACTCACCTGATGTTACCGTTGCCTCCAAAGCGAAAGGTTGATCGCTTACCATTTTGTTAGGTATCACTTTAAAGTCAATGGTATTTGCATATAATTTTCTATACAAAAAACTATTGTCGACTATCAAAGGGACTTTAAACGTGCTATCGCCAACAGTAACTATTAAAGTATCCGTTCCTGCGTTTACAGCGGTGATAATGCCATCATCTGAAACTTTAATTATAGACTGACCTTTTTGAGTTGCATAAGACACTCCTTCTGATACGCTGCTAACATCTATTAATTGTATTCCGTTTTTGCCTTGAAATTCTTCATGAACCAGCATTCTTGTTTGCCTGTTCATAGAATCTAAATAGATGGAAGATGGTTCTAACGTAACACTGCTTAATACGCTGCCCGGCAAAAGTGTAATATGAGAAGTATCAGAAAGTTTGATGCCAGTTGTATCATTTACCAATAAAACAATATTTAGAGATCCAATCTGAATATCTTTTGGCAGGTTAACATTAATTGAGTATGGAGCTGTTACAGGAAGCTTATACCACCCAACATTTTGAATCATAAGAAGCGCATTGGTAGGTACTGCACCGCCCAAAGCTTCGTAACCGACTGTTATGGCGGTATCAACATCCTGGTGAAAAACACTTCCTCTAAGCGGAGCAGAAAGCCGCACATATTCCTTTCCTGTTGAGATAATTTTACTATTTACATTTTTAGATGTTTCTTCAGTGCCGGAAGATAAATTTGAAATAGATCGCTGCGTGGCATTGTCGCAACTCTCCAAAGGGAAACCTGATGGCGCCGGAAATCCTTGGCTGAATTCCGTTGTATCACTGGATAATAAAAGTTCACCTACGCGGCGTTGTATGAGTGGGTTATTAGTTTCCGTTATCAATCCGGGTATGGAATGTGATGTTCCCCGGAATAATTGGGTGGAAGTAATATAACCGGTCTGGCTCCGGTATGGCACTATCAGGTCATTGGGCAAAACAGTTGAATCACATCTTGATTTCATTACTTCATCGAGCGATCTCCCACTTACAAAATTGATTAGCGCGTCCATGACAAGGTGGCTTGCTATTCCGTCTAAAAAATTATTTTCCACCCCATTAGTAGCGGTAATAGCATACGTTTTAAAAGGCAGTGTGTTTGTAAGATCTCTAACCCCTTGTGAAGTAATTCCAAAGTCTTTGAGACAACTGCCAATAGGCATATCTATCAATTCAAGCAAATCAGAAAGCCTGTAAGGAAAACGCAGATCGGTTCCTGGTATGTGCTGGTAACTCCAGGTATCTTTTTGCTTGTATAGCTCCGGACCTAAAGGCGAGCCACGATGCGGCGTACCCAATGTTATCAATTTATGCACGTAACCTTCATAGTAATTACTTTGAGTAAGAAATGAACTTTGTTGTGATAAGCTTCTGGTCATTAAGCCACCTAAGCTATGGCCCACAACATCTACCTGAGTGACAGCTATTTTATGATCACGATAATCTTTTAGAGCAAGTATAATTTTTACCAGTAAACTTACCCTACTCGGATAACTTTCAATACTATTAGGATCAAATGTTAAAGAGCTCGAATAACTGTAATCTGCCAGGTAAAGCTTTTCTATACCTGCACTACGCAGATAAGAAGTAAATCCCCCCTTCTCCCATATAACAGGATTTGACCATATCCCATGAACCAGAACAACGGGAGGCGTAACCAATTTTATATTAACTGTTGAGGTATAATTATTTGATCCGGTTGCTGTAATGGTACAGTTTCTTTCACCTTGTGGACTGGCAATTCCATATCCATCCGGCACCGTGTATATACATACTACCCTGCCGCTGGCATCAGGTGAAACCATAATCTGAGTAGCCTTTAAAAGCTGATTGTCTATACTGCTTAGAGTGCCGGAGATGTTTCCGTTAATTGTGAAGGTTATGGGAGAACTTGAATTAGTAGTCAACAAAAGTTTTGTGACGCCATCTGTGGCAGCTTTTGTAACAGTGTTATCGTAATCTATATTGGAAAGATTGACATCAATAGAACCATTGGCAGTTATCATCGTAGGGTTCGGGTCAACAACAAGTACAGCTAAGGCAAATGCCACCTCACTTTTGAGATCAAATCCTGTAGCTATCGAGTTATGAACTATAACGCTATAATTTCCACCTCTTTTAGGTACAAAATTTGAATCACCTATAATTACTGTATCTAAGATTCCGGCTCTGTACCAGTAGTAAGAATTATTTTTTAAATTGCCTCCAGCTGAAACTGATAGGGTAGCGTTTTGACGCGCAATTGGAAGGATGGTATCTTGGCTATAGTTAAAAAAGTTTTGAATTCTTCTCAAGGTTAAACTTTCCATTCCATCGAAAGTGAACTTATTATACTGTAAATAAAGTGAGGTAAGAGGCACTAAGCTCAGATCCGGTATTCTACCCTTTAAACGGTTACTTGCTAGATCTAAATATTTAAGTTTTGAAAGTCTACTTAAGCTTTCGGGTATCTTACCGGTCAATTGGTTATCATATAAAAATAAGTTTATTAAATTCGACAGATTTGCAAAGCTTGCCGGAATTTCACCTTTTAGCTTATTAGAATTTAAAGTTATAGATTCACAGCTTGAAAGATTCCCTAAACTAGACGGTATCTCACCATTCAAATTGCTCATAGGTAGATAGACTTCTTTCACACGAGTACCATCTAAAGTTAATGTTATATACCGCCAGTCTTTTACAGGTTTCTCCAGCCACCCATCATGATAAATCCAGTGTGGCCCGTCCGTACTGTTGTATAAATCTACCAACGCCATAGAATCCCCTTTATCAACCGCTTGCGCAGAAAGCGAGGATGATTTGCCTAAAATTATGGTAGCCACGCATATAATAATAATAATGATCTTTGTCATAAATAACAAACGAATTAAAATTACAAAAAGGAAGACATACAATCAGGTATAGTAGAATCTTATATCAGAATGAAATAAGATAATAAATCAGTTAGGATAATAGAATTATATCAAGTAAATGAACAACAATACGTTAATGCTACAACTGATATTTAACATCTGAAAGCTATTTCCCTTCCTCTCCATAAGCATGCACCTTCTCACATATCATACGCAACGAGCTTTCAAGATCGCCATTTGCAGTCTTGAAAGCGTCGGCATCAATGGTTAGCGGAGCACCGAGAACCACCAGTGGTGCGCCATACGAAGGACAAAGAATAGCCTGTTCCAGACTTAACCCTCCTACCGCCTGAACAGGAATATCTACGGCGGCAACCACTTCCTTCAACTGATCCAGCGGACTGGGCATGCGCTGTCCACGTGCAGCAATTCCACGTCGCTCATCATAGCCGATATGATGCACTATGTAATCACATCCAAGCTCTTCAAGCTTTTTTGCCGCTGCTACCATATCATCGCATCCCAGGTTATCACCCATCACTTTAACACCGAATTTACGTCCGGCGTCCACTACACAACGGATGGTTTCTTCATGTGCCCGAGCCATTACCACTACGTGCGTAGCGCCGGCGCCTGCCATCATTTCAGCTTCCAGGTAACCGCCATCCATGGTTTTAAGATCGGCAACGATAGGAACATCCGGAAAAGCCTGCCGAAGCTTTCTTACTCCATGTAAACCTTCGGCAAGAATCAGCGGTGTGCCGGCTTCCAGCCAGTCAACACCCGCTCTCATGGCCATAGCCGCCGTTTCGAGCGCTTCATTAATATCAGTAAGATCGAGTGAAATTTGAACGATAGGACGCATATAATGATTAATTATTAATGATTAATTATTAACGATAAGCTGTATCAATATTTAAGAATACCACTCCAAAACCTTAATTAAGGGCTCCCACCGTTAATAATTAATCATTAATAATTAATCATTAAAGCGATGCTCTCAGCGTGAGGTAAAATGGCACTTCAAGGTGTTCCTTTGAATTAGTAAGGATCATCTGTGCAGCCATAGCGCCCATTTTACGAAAATCAGTAGATATCGTTGTGATGCCATTCAGGATGATCTTCTTCAACGGCGTATCGTTGTATGATATAACTCCCACTTCTTCCCCTATTTTTAATTTGAGGGAGATGATCCGTTCAATCAGTATCACCAGATCATCTTCCATCAGATTTATGAATGCTTCACCTTCGTTTATCGTTTCCTGTGAAATGTTGTGCACTACCTTGTATGAAAAAGCATACTCCTGGCAAAAGCGGTAAAATCCTTTTAATATTTCCTTCGGATAATAGGTATACTCGGGAAAAATAATTTTTATAGTATGATATTTACCCAGTTGCTCACGTGCATGTTCCAATGCACAGAATATATCATTCTCAAAATTTTCATAAGCCGCAGCGTATGTTCCATCCACCCCTTTTATTTTTTTATCGAGTAACAACAATTTTTCTTTGGGCAGGGCATTAATAACTTCATGCGCTTTCTCGCCGCCGTCAAGAAAATGGGGAATGATTACATAATGAGAATATTCTTCTTTTTTATTGGCCAGTAATTTTTTAAACAATCCAAAATCGTTGTTATAGATATAAAAATCAACGGTGGCATGTTCTCCAAGAGCTTCGATAAATGAATCGTACAGTATTTTCTTATGAGAGCTGAGTTTATTAAATAACAGGAAAATTTTTAACTTCTGTTTAAAATCGGTGCTTTTGATAAAATAACCTTTACCGGGTACAGACGCGAGCACCCCTATTTTTTTCAGGTATTTATATCC
>CAXTDO010000182.1:0-9022 GCA_964242315.1 uncultured Flavihumibacter sp. | reverse complement strand
GAAGAAAGATGATCTCACATATTCCAGAAGTGGATGTGCAAGGAAAGTGCATAATACCAGTGGCCCTGGATTTCAGGAACTAATGTACCAACGATGTCTTGCAATTGAACTCAAAAAGGCCCAACTTGAACACACCAGAGAAAAAGAGCATGCTATTTATTATGATAATCAGGAAGTAGGAACACGTCGTGCAGACTTTGTAGTTGAAAATAGTGTTATAATAGACCTGAAAGCATTAACTAGACTGGAAGATGTTCATATCGCACAAACAAAAAATTATTTAATAGCTTACAAGTTCCCTTTAGGTTTACCAATAAATTTTGGAGCGAGAAGTCTTGAATATAAATTAATTTTCAACTCAAAATAACATGCATACGACAATCACATAATCATCCACAAAATGCTGTAAATAATTCCTAATCCTGTGAATCCTGCTCCTCTTCAATAACCGAAAGAATATTACCTGCCGGATCTTTGAACCAGGCTATTTTTGGGCCATTGTTACGGAGGATGTTATCATCATCGGTGGTGAGGTCCTTCTCTTTATAGCTTTCGAAAACAATGCCCGCTTTCTTGAGTTCCGCTACCTTCTTTTCTATATCATCAACAAGAAAGTTAAGAATGGTAAATGTTGCAGGAACATGGTTGGGTTTAGGATACATCATTATATTTATGCCTCCGGTGAAATGCAGTTCTACAATACCCATCTCATTCTCTTTAGCTTCTATTCCCAATACATCTGAATAAAACGCTGTTGCTTTTTTCAGATCGTTGACGGAAAACCCGCTGAATACCTTTGAATTTTTTAACATGGTCTGATTTTTATTGACACAAATATCAACAGAAAATGTGAATACGGGAAGTGGTGCAAACGACTTTGTTGAGGTGTATATGCGACAGGCTTGCAGGAAAAATTATTGAACCGACTTTACAGTTCTTTGATAATCATGATCGGAGTTGATGGTTCGGGATGCTTTCATATAGGCAGCCAGTACGTTGTCATTACGCGGCATCCCTTTTGAAACTGTTAGCAACACATTGGCTTTATCATTGTCGGAAGATATGGAAGTGATTTCGTTGATAAGATGTATCCAATCTTCATTATTACTAATCTGTTGTTCTGCAAGCTTCTTAAAAACACCCGCTTTGTCGTTATCGGAATTTATTGAAGCTATCACAGTTAATAGCCTATCGAATTGTTCACCCGGGTATACTTGCTTTTCTATAAGCGCTTTAAGTACATTTGCTTTATCATTGTCTGAGTTGATAGTGCCGATAACTGCTGTAACACCATCATAGCTGTCATTAGAAAGCATTTCGTTTCTTATCAGGTCTTTCAATAGGTTGGCTTTATCGTTATCTGAATTAATAGTAACGGCAGCCTTAAACAATGATTTGAATGCTAGCGGAGGCAGCGGTTCTTTTAATATTTTCTTCAGGGCATTGGCCTTATCATTGTCGGAACCGATGCTTTCTAATGCGGCAAAATAGGCTGCTGCGGTTGCTGAATCACTTAAATAGCCGATAGGAACTTTTTCCAGTATTCTTCTCTTGTCGTCATCAGACGTCATCATCTTCGCTACGGTATTGGAAACCGCTTTTATTTCTTTATTTGAAACGCTGTCCGATTGCAGTATGTATTCAAGGTATTTTCTTTTAGCGTTATCGGCTTTCATCCTTTTAGCTTCAGCCAGCAATAAAGGCACGCCGCCTTCCTGATATAAACGTTCTATCCGGCCTTCGATAAACATGCCCTGGGAAATCATTTCACCGATAGCTTCCTCAAGGAATTTTTTGCCGCTGCCATCTCCGGCGGGATAATCTTCATTATTGTAAAACGTATACACAACACCAGCGTTGGCACTGGCCTCGGCCAGTAATCTTTTATTATCCTTCCTGTAATCTAAATATCCCCCGGGAGAAATCCTTTCAATGGCTGTTTCTTCGTCATTGAATACAATATCACCTGAATATTTAATGTCGAGAGACATGTTATCACTCCTTATCACCACCCTTGACTCGTGACCCGGAAACGAAATATTCATGAATGAACGGCCGCTTCTATCGAATGGATTACAGGCAACCGCGGCTATTAATATAATCACAATAGCAGCTAACACGCGTATATTTCTCATCAGAAGTTGTATTAATTTTAAGGATGACAGGTTATTCTATACAAGATTACTGCATCTTAAAAATCCTGTGTAAAAAATGTGATCAACGGGCTTTAATTTGTGATGGATTGAAAGCCGCGCGATAGATTTATGAAGTTATTTTTGGCAGTCAACAATATTTCAAACCCGGTGTGCGTTTATAACCTGGTTTTTCATAGGATATTGGATTTTAAAACGAGGCTGGATTTCTATCCTGGCCTTTTTTTATTTTAGACACTTCATGTTTTTTTAACCGCAGAGAACACAGAGGAGGAAACGCAGAGGGCGCAGAGGGTTTTCTCTGCGCCCTCTGCGTTTCCTCCTCTGTGTTCTCTGCGGTTAAAAAAAACCTACTGCTTTACCTGTTCAAAAACATATACACCTTCCTTGTTAGAGATCACAATATCAATCAATTTATCTTTATTGATATCTTCTGCTACTACCTGCAGGCCCACACCTGAATCGTTATCTATCTGATGTGGTATCCAGGCAGGTTGCTTGCCCGGCTTGTATTCGAACCAGTATATAACTGCTGCATCCTTATCACCCGGGTCATTGCCATTGTGCGCATAATAACGTTTGCCGGTAATGATATCAGGGTTGCCATCTTTGTTAACATCCACTACAATAAGACCATGCGTTTGTGAAAATTCTCTAAAGATTTCATGGGTTTTCCAGGTGCGGCCGCCGGATGGGTCTTTCACTTGTTCGTGCCACCAGATGCCATATTTGTGTGCAGAAGCACTGATGATATCCATGTCTTTATCGCCATCCAGATCCATGGGTATACCTATGTGTTCCCTGAAGGGTGTCTGAGCTGATGATATGTTCAGTCCACCCGGTATCTGTTTTCAATTTTGGCGCACTCAGCCATACATTCTTTTTGTCTTTTGAATTATTGCATAGTAAGTCGGGCCTGCCGTCTCCGCCCACATCAAATAGAGCGGGCGATTCATTGCCGACAGATTTGTATACGAAGTGTTGTTTCCAATAACCAGGGGCATTTTTTGGATTCTCATACCAGTCTGATTGTTCGCCGGGCCAGCTAACGCGTACCAGGTCTATCCATCCATCATTGTTTACATCCATGGCAAAATTCAGGAACGAATTGCTGTAAGTAGTTATCTCGTATTTTTCCGGCTTAGCCAGTTCATGCTGCTTCCAGTCGGGCGCTTCAAACCAGAAGGTGCCGGCAATCACGTCCAGTTTCCCATCTTTATTTACATCTCCCACTGCAGCGCCTTCTGAAACAAAATCGGTAGTAAGCACATGTTTTTTAAACCTGACGTTGGTTTCCTGCGCATAGCCATTCAGGTTTCCCAGAAACACAACTAACAGCACAATCGTACTAATCTGACGGGCATGATTAAGTGTTCCGATTAAATCTTTCATAATAATATTTATACTTAGTTTACTGTAAAGTATTTTTTGGTCAGTTAACAACTTGCCCTCACTCTTTGATGGTGAGCAGGTATTTCACCAGGGCATCAAAATCTTTCTTTGCAATGGTAGTACTAAAATAATCAGGCATCAGCGTATACTTTGATGCTTTCCTGTCCTGAATGTCATCCTTGGCTACCGAAAATTCCTGTCCGCTGTTGTTAGCAAAGATCAGTGTTTCGCCTTCTTCCCTGCGATACAGGCCGGTTAACGTTTTGCCGTTCTTAAGCGTAACATTATACACCCGGAACGATTCTGAAATATTCCTGTTCGGATCAAGGATTTTTTCCGTTAAAGCTTTTGGTCCCCAGCTTCCCACTCCATTTAATTGCGGACCGATCAACCCGCCTGTGCCCCTGATCTGGTGACACATGCTGCAATTCTGGATAAACGTTTGCCTGCCGGTAGTTTCTGAAACAGCTCCGGGATCAAAGCTGGCAAGCCGGGCTTCTATCAGTTTTCTTCTTGCATCCTTTTCTGTTGCAATTCCTGCACTCAATTGGATTAATTGCTGCTCCTGGCCTTCTTTCAGGTTGTTAGCCATAAGTTCTTTGATCTTGGCTGAGGCGATTAACTCCGATGAGATATTTTTATCGCGAACTGCTTCTATAAGATAATCTATTCCAACGCCTGAATTTGCCAGCACGGAAGCTATTGCTAACTGCAGTCGGGGAGAGGCCCCTGCAAATCCATTTTTCAGCGCTTCCAGAACGGGAGGCCTGGTTGATTGTCCCAGTATGGCTGCTAACTTTTCTTTGAATAACGGCGATTCCTCTTTGCGACTGAAAATCGAAGCCAGCAGGGCCGGGTTTAGATTAGGTGAGATCGTCATCAATGCTTCGGCTGCCGCTGCCCGTGAGGCTGCGTCGGCCCAATCGGCAGCTACCAGTTTTTTCAGAGCCGGCTCCATAGCTGTAATCTTAAAATCTTCAGCAATGTTCGCGGCATGCTGACGCCGCAAAGCAAGTTCTGCCGGGCCTTTAACAGGGATTTTAATAGTTGACGGTTCTAAAAAACTTATTGCAACCGCGCTTTGCTTGCTGCTGTCTGTCACTTCAATATACCCCATTTGTCCCTTGTAGGCATTCAGGTCGAGGGTGACGATATTTATAAGATCGCGCGCCTGCGGTGTATGATCCAGGTTAAGCTGGTATTTTGCAGCCTCTTTATTGCTACCCGCAAGCATCACCCTGACTACATTACGTGACAGTCCTTTTTTTAATGCGGAATGATGCACATCATTATCAAAAACTGCCAGTTTAATGGAAGACGGAAGGGTGAAAGGAGTAGAATACAGGATACCTGTTTGCGCTACGCCATTGAATTCGCTTGAAATATATTTTGCACTCATCGCCGGGCTAGCGGGGTCAAGTGCTTTAAACATTGCATTCATTTCCGAATTCTCTGTTGCAGTGGAGTTGCGTAAAGTATTTCTTTCAACAACACCCCATGGATTTATCGGTTCCGTTACCTGATCCAGCGGCCGGTAATTCCATGTGTCTATTTCTCCTGAAAAGCCCGAAAGAGCGCCCCCGGCAATATTAGTTGCCCATTGTTTTAATTCATCAGGCACTTTACCGCCCCGTTGCGCTATTCCCTGGCGGATGGTGTTGTAGAAAGTATATTGAATATCGAGGTCACCGGGAAATCTTTTGCGGATCAGGTCAATGGTTGTGCCTGATTGCTCTGCGGGAACATAACGGCTGATATACTGCAGGTAGGTAACCAACTGATCCTGCTGCAATGAATTATTCTGAATGTATTTAAGGGCAAACAGGGCGCCTTCTTTTGTAGGCACATCCAGCACTGCTTTTACCAGCACTTTCATCTGGGCATCGCTCCACGAACGTCCGGCAACTTCCTGCATCACTTCTTTGTTCCTTAATTCGTTTCGTGTACTGATGAGCGTGGTATACTTCAGGTGCGAATCGTTTTCAGCAGCCTGAACATTTGAATTTACTACCAGCTCAATATTGCCGGGCTTTGGCATCTTACCCAATACTTCTGAAGCAATGCGCTGCACATGCGGATTAGCGTTTGATAAAGCCGTCACTGCCAGATGCCGCTGGTCCTCAGAGATGTTATCCATTTCACCAAGAATCCTTAACGCATGTACCTGTATCATAGGATCGCTGCTCTTTAGAGCCGGCGCAAGAATATTATCAGGAAGCGATCGCAACCGGTATAAAATCCAAAGACCCTGCACAAAGGATTTGTTATCGGTATTAGGTGCTTTGAGCATCTCGGTAACAGGAGCAACTGCCGCATTCTTAAACCTGTCCACAATTTCATTTGCAACCATTAAGCGAACATTGAGCTGCGGTGTTTTCAACGCTTTCAGTAAGTCGGTGATACCTGCTTTGGACCAATCGGTGGGAGTGAAAGGTTTTTGCTTTTTATTTCCGGTGTAAGTAATTTTCCAGATGCGCCCGCTGTGCCGGTCCCTGCCCGGATGGTCCAGTCCAACTTCGTAATGACCGATGATACGGTTATAAAAATCGGCGATGTATAAAGATCCATCCGGACCGGTTTTAACATCCACGGGCCTGAACCAGGGATCATCGCTGATGAGAAAGTCCTGCTCGCGTTTTGCCTGTGGCGTTGAACCATTGAATGTCATGGTATTCCTGTTGATCCGGCAGCTTACCACATCGCCGGAATAGAAGCTGTTGCGGTATTCCATGGGGTACTGCTCGCCGGTATAATATACCAAACCTGAAAGGGCAGTAGATCCCAGTTCATATCCCATCATTTCAGGTGCAAAGCCGAGGGCTGAAGCTTTTTTGCCGAAGTGCGGATAATCACCACCCTTTATTAACTGGTATATCGGCTTTGAGTGACAGTCGATGGAATAGAGGTATCCCATATCATCGAAGGTATAACCGAAGGGGTTTACGCGTCCATAGGTAGTTTGCTCCACCCGTGTGCCATCCATCCTGAAGCGGAACGTATTACCGGAGGTCATGCTTATAGAATCGCCGTCGGTTCCTGCTATGGTAGAAGTGTTGGTAAAGCCATGACAGGCATGTATCCAGCCATCGAATCCTCTTATAAAATTGCTCACCATGCCATGAGTATCACGGTAGCCGAAAGGGCCGAAGATTACTTTCTTATCATCCATTTTACCATCACCATCCTTGTCAGTGAAATGGTACACGTTGGGAATGCTGTATGCGATTGCCCCATCGGTTACAGGAAGTATGCCGATAGGTATGTTTAGATTTTCTGCAAAGGGGATAAATTTATCGGTCTTTCCATCACCATTATTATCTTCAAGAATGGTAATGCGGTCCAGTCCTTTGTAAGGCGGAGCAGGTAACGGATATTCAGAAGACTGGGTAACCCACAGCCTGCCTTTATCATCAAATTCCATGTTAATGGGTTTGCTGATCTCTGGCTCTGAGGCTACTAATGTTATTTCAAAACCGGGTGGCAGTTTAAATCCTAATCGTTCTTCTTCCGGTGTGCGAAACTCAGTGGTACGAACGTTTTCAGCAAACTTTTCAGGCGGTGTACTCATTTTAGGAGCGGGAGTGGCAGCATTTGTTTTTTTGGAAACTTTACATCCCTGTTGAATAAATAAAAGCGCGCAGATAAGGCAGGTTGAATAAAACTTGCTATTGTTAATTTTCATATGTTTAGAGTAATCGTAAAGATAATACGGTGTTATGTTGTTACGAATCATAAATATAAAGTAAAAAATAAGAAATTACCTGAAATAGAATTACTGCGATTTAAAGGCTGTCAGCAGGTTTTTAGTGTATGGTTTATTTAATATTTTGAAAGTATGGCAACTGAAGTTTCATAATACATTCCTGCGTAATATTGTCAGCGCCACGATGTCAATATCAATAAACGGATCACTCTTCATTATTCAATGTTTAGTTAAGGACTGATGAATTGGTAACGATTCCCGTCCTTTTCAAGGAGGGGACGTTCAATTAAGATGCGAAGCACTTAATTGAACGGGGTGGTTGATGGCTGTAATTGATTAGTAACTTGCATCCAAACGAGGCATTTATATCTACGAGCCTAATTAGCCACAATCATCAACCACCCCCGATAACAAACGTGCTTCGCATCGTTTGTTATCGTCCCCTCCTTTTCAAGGAGGGGAACCTGGAACACAAACTTCAAAATTTTTAACTCTTTCTTCCCAAAACAAAAAACAACTTCCCATAACAGGAATCAGTATTAATCGGCAGATAAGATTACTTCACAAAAATCGTTGGCATGTTATATGAAAATGCACTAAAACCTATTATTAAACCGTATTATAGTTACCCTAAATGATTTTGTATTTATGAAGTTTACCTTAACCCTGCTAACCTTTTTGTTTCTTTTCAACCAGGTTTCCACAGCGCAATCTTATCATGAAGCGCTGGATCTTTTTAACAAGCACAAACCAAACGAAGCCAAAGCTGTATTATCGAAGATCACCAAAGACAGTAAAGACTTTACAGATGCGCAGCTTTTACAAATGCTGCTGGCTATTGATAACGGCCATATTGATGAAGCCTTTGCATATTTCACGCAGTTTTTTCAACTGCATCCTAATCCTTACCCTTACTTATATGCGCTTTGGAGCTGGGGCTTGTGGAATACAACCAGTGCGAAATCTACCGATAATGCCAGGAAATTGCTCACATCATTATTAACCGACCCTAAAGCCAATGCAACTATTCAGGCAATGGCAGCCAGAACCCTGGCTAACGGCTTATATGTAGAGAACGATATAAAAGCGTCCAGGAAGATGTTTGAAAAGCTGAACGATCTGCGTAACTGGTCAACCGTAGGTACATTTGAAAATCTTTCTTCCAGTGGATTTGATAAAAATTATGGCCCTCCGGCACACCCGGAGCCAGGTTACAGTTTTAAAAACAGCATAGGCACCGAAGTAAAATGGTTTAATATACCCGATGCAAGAAACGATCGCTGGCTTGATCTGGCATACAGCCATATTATAGGCAATGCAATTATATACGCACAAACATTCATCAACAACGAATCTGATCAGGATGTACTGTTGCAACTGGGTGTATCAGGCTCTGTAAAATTATGGATCAACGATTTTTTGGTGGTGTCGGAATCTGAAGAACGTGACACTGACCTGGATGTGTATAGTTATAAAGTGAAACTACAAAAAGGTGTTAACAGGATATTGTTGCAGATAGGGTCAAGCGAGATCAATAGTTCTAACTTCATGGTTCGCTTTACAGATATAAGTGGCAGGCTTTTACCGGCTCTTAAAACATCTTATGAATATGTGCCTTATGCAAAGGCTTCCGCCTATGATATTAAAAAGATGCCCTTTTTTGCTGAACAGTACTTCGAAGAAGCCATAAAGAATAACACTGCAACTGAGGTGGATAAAATAATGCTTTCAAGCGTATACAGTCATAACGACAAACGTTATGAGAACAGAAAGC
>CAXTDO010000181.1:2405-9062 GCA_964242315.1 uncultured Flavihumibacter sp. | reverse complement strand
GTTATAACCTGGATACTTACTATCAATATAAGCAACAGGCAAGATGTTTTCTTCATATAAGTTTCTTCGTTAAGTGAATATTTATTTTACTACTACACATCTGTTTAATTCCACATCCATGAGATACCCGTTACAGATGCCCCTAAGCGTAATCTCATCTCCTACCTTATAACTTTTAACTTCTTTAATATGATTTGCATCTATCAAACAACTTACCCTATGCATGTTGTCTTTCTTTCCTAACGTAATATTTATCAGGGTATCTTGTTGATTACTGATATCAGCGATCAACCCTTTTATATCAACGGGCTTTCCAAGATACAAGGAGTTGGCTTTTGGTTCATCGGTTTCAAATATCACCACAAGGCTGTCGGCAGTGATATTTAATTGTGACCTGATGCCTGATAGATCAACTGGTTTACGATTGTACTCGTGATAGGCATATGAACCTGCTGTAAGCATTGCCACTATCAGCAGAAGCCAGATATATTTTCTTTTAAGTTTCATGTTTATATGATGGCATTAAATACTTAGTAATGAAGTGAGTTAATCGGTATATTTCCCGCCGGCGTTGATCCAGTTTGTGATAGTAGCTTTTTCAGCAGAAGATAGTGTTCCGCCCGGAGGCATGCTTCCCTCATCAACAGCTCTTATTTTTATACGGGTTTTGCTCGTTATGATATTACATTCTACTGATAAATTCTGACCGCCATTAGCTGTTACACTGTTGTGGCATTTTACGCATTTTGATGCTACCAGATTTTTTACGGCAGTGAACAATGGCCCGGGTGTTCCTTCGCAGGGACCAATAACAGGTGCTATTTCGCGTGTATCACTTTTAAAACATGCCACCACGCTGATCATAACAAAAAATAATACGATCGAAACAGAAATGATATTTCCTCTCTTCATAACTAATTTTAAATTCAGAATCGTAAATAGTGATGCCATGGTTGCCTTAATCGAAGTATATAAAAAATTGTGATCAGTAGTAATTGTATAGTCACATGTTCTGTATATAATCCATATGTCATGTATATGCGTAGGATTACAAGACATGATTCTGATAAAAAAAAGGCCCGCCAAAAATGGCAGGCCTAACACAAAACCTGGATAAAGACTACCTTAATATTTTTTCTTTTTTAACAGATTATATTTTACACTCACCTGAAGTCCTGCTGAATATAATTTTACCGAGCCTTCACCTAAACCAGACAATGGTAATTTCAAATACGGCTCGGCCTGCACAGATAATGCCTTTGACAATTGATGCTCGTATCCTAAGGAAAGGTTCAATATAGAGAAATATCCTACATGATGCTTGTAAGTATACGTCATCCGATGATACATTCCGGACGAATTGAAAAAATGCATATCATAAGTTTCACTCTTAAGAATAATTGATGAAATACCTGTAGTAAAATAAAGATTGTATCTTTCTTTATGCAGAACATCATACCTAAGCGTGACAGGAATATCGTAAATATAACATTCCGCCTCTGCACCTATAAGCTTGGCAACATATGACCCTGGTTTTAGCTTATAATCATTAGCACCTGCAAAATACATTTTGTTTCCAAAATAAAATCCCGTTTGTACACTAAGCCTTTTATTAAAACGGTATCCTATTCCTAAGCCGTAGAAAGGTTTGGTATCTTTAATGGAAATATTTTTTATACCGGTTGCTTCACCAGAGACCGAAGCAAGTAAATAAAAACCTTTAGAAGAAGTGTTATCTAATTTTATCTGAGTCTTTTTTTTGCCAACACTGTTCGTATTAGCCAAACTATCATTTTGAACATTTGCTAAACTATCATTTTGAATAACAGCTTCGGGTTTTTTTTCATTTTTATTCGCGGTAATAGCGGTCAATGAATCCAAGAACAGTCTCGGTTCATTTAATAAGTTATTTGAGCTTTCTGCTTTTTTATCATGACTATTGCCAGTTAAATCATTTGCACGATTGTAGTTATCTTTCGCACCTTTTAATTTAATGGAAGCAACTGATTTAATATCTTTTGCCCTAACTGCCGATGATGTTGATTTTCGGGTATGATTTCTTCTGAATAACCCTGCCGGGTTGTTTGAGGCAACCAACTTATTTTTTGTTTTTATTTTTTCATTGCTTAACCTGGCTGACGAATTACTGAGTGGTGAATTAACTAAACTGTCAGGAACTTTTTTTACCGATACTGTTTCGTTATTCTTATCGGTATAACTGGCATCTGCCTTCTGTTCAATGTTAGATCTGTTTATTGGTTTGTTAGTATTTGCAACATCGTTCTTATGTAACGAAGGTTTATTATTTGCCAATGATGAATTGCTGGCAATGTTTTTTGAAGGAACAAATGGTTTGTGATTATAAACATAGATACCTGCCACTGCTATACCTAACAACATAAAAGAAAACCGCCACCAGATGATACCGCGACGACGATCCTTATTAAACTCGTTATCAAGCTTAACCTCCATTTTTTTCCAGGCCTCTTCATTAAAAGATACGGAGATCTCATCTGCTGCCTGGCGGATACGATTGTCAATATGATCAAATTGCTGCTTGTCCATATCTGTTTTTCTGTCGTTCGTGAATCATTTTTTTGATATTTATTTTGGCTTTTGCGAGATTAGATTTAGAGGTTCCTACCGAAATTTTTAATTGTTTAGCTATTTCTTCATGTTTAAATCCATCTATTACATACAAGTTAAAAACGGTACGATACATGGGAGATAGCTGCTGAACCAGTTTATATACTTCGTCGTATGATAATTTATCTATAGAAGATTCAGCGTGATCCTCCATGTGAAACAAATTATCATCTATAGACACATTCATCTGATATTTTTGATTTTTACGAAAATGGTCAATAGAAGTATTAACCATTATTTTTTTCATCCAGCCTTTTAAAGAGGCCTCCACATCGTCGTATCGCGCCTGAAAAGATGCCAGTTCCTTAAAAATCTTTAAGAAGCCGTCATTTGCAATTTCCATTGCATCATCGTCGGTATGCGCATAGCGCATACAAATCGACATAGCATAGCTGTAGAAATAGGTATAGAATTGCTTCTGACTTTCTCTTTGCAGCTTTACGCACCCATGAATAATATTTTCAATATCCTGGCTTATAAGCAAGGTCAAGGTTTTGTGTTCATTAACATTCGAAATTTATAACGCAAAGGTTGCTTATATAAACGTATTGACGTTAATTTTTGGCTTCCGGCCCAAAATTATAATTATTTACTTGTTCTGGTTAGTTAGGTTGCAAATTGTTATAATTGTTTATAAAACACAGCTTTTTTAATAAAAAGCCCCGTCTTGTCAGACAGGGCTTTTTACTGATCCATTTATAAACTATGCATTCCCTTTTCCTTTAACCTTAGCTATTACTTCCTCTGCAATGTTATTTGGTGCAGGTGAATAATGGCTGAATTCCATGGTTGAAGTAGCTCTGCCCGATGACAGTGACCTCAATTGTGTTACATAACCAAACATTTCACTTAAAGGAACCTTTGCCTTAATAACCTGGGCTCCGGCTTTGCTATCCATACCTTCCAGCATTCCGCGGCGGCGGTTTAAATCTCCGGTAACATCTCCCATATATTGATCGGGGGTGATTACTTCAATTTTCATGATCGGTTCAAGCAACACCGGCTTTGCTTTCCTGGCTGCCTCACGAAATCCCTGCTTGGCACAAAGTTCAAAAGACATTGAATCGGAATCTACTGCGTGGAAACCCCCATCAAATACCCTGATCTTCATATTTTCAACAGGATAACTGGCCAATACACCGGTAGTCATGCTTGTTTCAAATCCTTTTTGAATGGCAGGAACAAATTCCCGTGGAATTGATCCACCAAACAAATCATTCACAAACTGGTAACTTCCTTTACTCTCTTTTAAAAATTCTTCATCTGCAGGTCCAAGTTCGAAAACTATATCCGCATACTTACCTCTACCACCTGTCTGTTTTTTAAGTGTTTCCCTATGTTCAATAGTTTGTTTGAACGCTTCTTTATAGGCAACCATTGGAGCACCCTGATTGATTTCTACTTTAAATTCGCGTTTCATTCTATCAACAATAATCTCCAGGTGTAATTCACCCATGCCACTCAAGATAGTCTGACCCGTTTCCTCATCCGTTTTAACCTTAAGGGTCGGATCTTCTTCCACAAGTTTTGAAATGGCCATCCCCATCTTATCTACATCTGCCTGAGTTTTAGGCTCAACTGCAATTGATATAACGGGCTCCGGAAAGGTCATGATTTCCAATACTATCGGATGATTTTCATTACAAAGTGTATCACCGGTCTTAATGTCTTTGAAACCAACGGCAGCTCCGATATCACCTGCTTCTATAAAATCTACCGGGTTTTGCTTATTAGCATGCATCTGCATGATACGCGAAATACGTTCGTTTTTACCTGTACGTGTATTTAACACATACGATCCTGAATCCAGGTGACCGCTATACGCCCTAAAAAATGCCAGCCTTCCCACGAATGGATCTGTCATAATTTTAAACGCCAATGCAGCGAAAGGTTCTTTTGCATCTGGTTTACGCGTAACTTCTTCGCCCGTATCAGGATTGGTTCCCTTTACTGCTTCAATATCCAGAGGACCGGGTAAATACCTGATGATGGCATCAAGGGCCGTTTGAACACCCTTATTTTTAAAGGAAGAGCCACAGATCATAGGGATAATAGAAATATCTATGGTAGCCTTTCTAATAGCGTCATGAATTTCATTCTCTGTAATGGTATTAGGATCATCAAAAAACTTCTCTAACAAATTTTCGTCATAGTCTGCAACAGCTTCAATAAGATGTTGCCTCCATTCATTTACTTCTTCTACCATATCATCGGGAATAGGCACTTCTTTGAACGTCATCCCGCGGGTTTCTTCATCCCATATAATACCCTTCATTGTAATAAGATCAACTACCCCTGTAAAATGATCTTCAGCGCCAATTGGTAATTGTAAGGGCACTGCCTTAGCTCCAAGCATTTCTCTTACCTGCTTTACAACATTTAAGAAATCTGCACCGGAGCGGTCCATTTTGTTTACAAAACCAATTCGTGGAACCTTGTATTTGTTAGCCTGACGCCATACGGTTTCACTTTGAGGCTCAACACCGCTTACCGCATCAAACAGCGCAAGCAGTCCGTCTAACACACGAAGGGAACGTTCTACTTCTACAGTAAAATCCACGTGGCCCGGTGTGTCGATAATGTTAAATTTATAAAGCTTACTATCCGCATTTTTTTGACCCTGAGTTGTTGGAAAGTTCCAAAAGCAGGTAGTTGCGGCTGAAGTGATGGTAATACCTCTTTCCTGTTCCTGAGCCATCCAGTCCATAGTGGCAGCTCCATCATGAACTTCACCAATTTTATGGTTAACTCCGGTGTAATACAGAATTCGTTCCGTAGTAGTAGTTTTGCCGGCATCTATATGAGCCGCAATTCCAAAATTCCTTTGATATCTTAAGTCTGACATGACTTGTTTATTTGTAGTTATTAATGACTAATGTATTTTTTTGTTCCCAAATATTAAAACACAGCAATTTGACTGATAAGTCCGGCCGTGTAGTTCCGTTTAATCTATACTTACTGCATTGGTAACTTACCTTTTTAATCCTTTACGAATTTTTACCGGTTATGAGTGTAAAATGGGCGCAAAGGTATTGAATTATGATTAATAAATAAAGCGTGTTAAAAACCACTCTTATGAAAGAGGTAGTCATAACGCATAATAACATTTTTATTGAATCAAAATTGTTCGATTTAATTAAGTTATATAAAGTTTATCTGTATTTAAACCAAAATATATTTGTAATTAAAAATTGCTTACGTAAATTTAGTTAGGATTTCTAACCATTAAATTCAGAAACAATATGCCCAGTAAAAAATCGCCGGCAAAAAAGGCCGCTCCTAAAAAAAAGAGTGCCCCTCAAGCTGCGCCAAAAAAAGCAGCAGCCAAAAAAGCTGCTCCTAAAAAAATAGCTCCTAAGAAAGCCGCACCAAAAAAGGCGGCACCAAAGAAGGCAGCGCCAAAGAAGGCAGCGCCTAAGAAGGCAGCGCCTAAGAAAGCTGCACCTCCCAAAAAGGCCGCACCGAAAAAAGCTGCTCCCCCTAAAAAAGCAGCGCCTAAGAAAGCTGCACCTCCCAAAAAGGCGCCAACTAAATCGGCTCCCAGAAAGCGGTCAGCTAAAAAGCCGGTACCGGCACCAGTTTCAGAACCAACAACTTCTGAAGAAACACTGCCGGTCACTGAAGCTGATATGCCAGCCAATGATACAGATACTCCGGAGTCAGAACCAGATCAAAAAGAGGAAACAGCATCATAATAATATCGCTTGTTTATAGTAAATTAAACAAAAGAGGCTATCGAATGATAGCCTCTTTTGTTTAATTATGGTGTACGATGCCAGTCTTATGCCCATGCTTTGTCACCTTTTTTATAAGGCATACAACCATCGTATTTTCCCGGCACCTCTACAAATCTTAAAGCTTGTGTACATCCGATTTCTGAAGTAAAGTAACCTAATAAGGTCAATTCTTTCATCATTCTAAAATAATGAGAAGATTCGTCCTTCTTTTTCTTCTTCATATAGTCCTTCTGCTCATTATCCAGTTCTACCAGTAACGTTTTCCGCTGGTTTG
>CAXTDO010000181.1:0-2395 GCA_964242315.1 uncultured Flavihumibacter sp. | reverse complement strand
TAAAGGATTTATCAAATTTCTTTTTCGACGCTTCATTGATTTTAGTCAGTCCTTCCATGAAAATCTTTTGATTTTTTTCTTCGTAGCAGTCTGTCACAATAATCTGCATGTATTCGCCAATTTTAGCGGCTTTTGCACCAGGGGTGGAAGTTGCCGGAATAATCGTTTCACCAATCTCATCTAATAAAGCAATCTTATCTTTATCAAAAACCAGTTCATCTCCAACCTTAGTTTCTGTGTTCTTACAACCTGATAAAAATAAATTAGATCCAACAATGGTGCCCCCTAACAGAATGGACACTGCTGATATTGCTTCTCTTCTATTCATAAAAATTTTTTAACTTAAAATAAATAAGGCACTATAACATAGTCAATTCAATAAGCAAAGTTTCATTACAGATTCTGCTTTTTTAGTTCCGAAACGGCAAAGTCTGCAGCCCTGGCAGTCATAGCCATATAGGTTAAAGATGGATTGACACATGCTGCTGAAGTCATAAAGGCGCCATCGGTTACAAATACATTGGATGCATCCCATACCTGATTGTTTTTATTAACAACAGAGGTCTTGGGGTCTTTCCCCATTCTTGCAGTACCCATTTCATGAATTCCACCACCTAATACATAACCCGGATCATGCGTTGTAACATTTTTAATACCTGCCGCTTCCAGCATTTCTTTAGCATCATCCATCATGTCCTTACGCATCTTCTTTTCATTTTCCTTTATTTCAGCGTCTACTGCCAATACTGGTAATCCCCATTTGTCTTTTACTTTTTTATCGAGGAATATTTTATTGTCATGGTAAGGTAGCGTTTCTCCAAAACCGGTTAAACCCATGCTCCATGGCCCAGGTTCGGTGAGGGCTTCTTTTAGTTCTGCGCCAATATTAAGTTCTGCCACTTCACGGCTCCACCCGCTACGGCTTGCACCGCCCTGGTAACCAAAACCGCGAATATAATCACGCTTTTCTCCATTGTAATTTCTATACCTGGGAACATATATTCCATTAGCACGGCGACCGAAATAATATTTGTCATCGTATCCTTCTGCTGTGCCTGAAGCCCCTGCCCTGAAATGATGATCAATTAAATTGTGTCCTAATTCCCCGCTACTGCTTCCCAAACCATCAGGCCATACATCTGTTGCAGAATTCATCAATACCCAGGTTGAATTCATGGCCGATGCACATACAAAAACAACTTTAGAAAAAAAGTCATAAGTTTTACTGGTTTCAGCGTCTACAATTTGTACCCCTTTGGCCTTCTTTTTATCTTTATCGTACAAAATCTGCGTAACAATTGAAAAGGGACGCAATGTTAAATTACCGGTAGCTTTCGCTGCAGGCAGTGTGGCAGACTGGGTGCTGAAATACCCTCCGAAAGGACAGCCCAATGAGCATTTATTTCTATACTGACAATTAGTTCTTCCATTATGAGGCACCGTAATATTAGCAGTACGGCCAATGATCATGGTGCGGGCATCTTTATAGTGGTCTTTTATCCGGGCAGCAACATCTTTTTCAACGCAATTCATATCCATCGGCGGCATGTATTCACCGTCAGGTAATTGGGGCAGCCCGTTCTTTGTGCCGCTGATACCGGCAAATTTTTCAGCATAGGTGTACCAGGGAGCTATTTCCTTATACCGAATCGGCCAGTCAACTGCAATTCCATCCTTTACGTTAGCCTCAAAATCAAGATCGCTGAGACGGTAACTTTGACGGCCCCACATCAAGGAACGACCGCCGACATGGTATCCGCGAAACCAGTCAAAAGGTTTTACCTCCACATAAGGACTTTCTTTTTCATTCGTCCAATAATCCAGGTTAGCCTCATTTAACGGATAATCCCTTTTAAGTACCGGGTAATCGTTAATCATCTCGCGTGTACGACCCACTCCCCGGTGAGGAAATTCCCAGGGCCTTTTGGTTGCACTGACATAATCTTTAATATGAACAATGTCGCGTCCTCTTTCAAGCATCAATACTTTCAATCCTTTTTCGGTTAACTCTTTTGCAGCCCAACCACCACTGATCCCTGAACCGATCACGATGGCATCGTAGGTATTTTCAGCCATAATCCTAATTTTTTTTAATGAATTGATTTGATTTCACGAAGCCGTTATAAAATTAAACATCACATATTTCTACACCGCTTTTTAGAGAAGCGATCTTATCTTCCTTGGCAGGTATAAATTCCTGTGCAACATATCCTTTATATCCTGTTTTAAGGATGGCTTTCATAATAGCCGGATAATATAGTTCCTGCGTATCATCAATTTCATTTCTGCCGGGAACTCCGCCTGTATGATAGTGTCCGAAGTACTGGTTGTTATTTTGAAGGGTTCTTATTACGTCTCCTTCATCAATCTGCATATGATAAATATCATACAACAG
>CAXTDO010000180.1:0-9097 GCA_964242315.1 uncultured Flavihumibacter sp. | reverse complement strand
CCGTGGACCTCCGTGCTACCTCGGCTTTTCCTCCGTGGTTAAAAAAACACTTACAGGGTTAGCCCACTAAGCTAACAGTAATTATCAAGCATTTGTTACTTCTGTTAAATAAAAAGCGAAATCAATTTTTCTTCCATAAAGGCATAAGATTTGATCCGGTACTACACAACAAAATTATACAACCATGAAAAAAGGATTTTTAGTTTTCTTCACCACTTTGTCGGTACTGCTTATCTCTGTTGGAACTATACATGCGCAGGACACTACTACTGCAGGACAGGATATAAAAAGAGCCGCAAAAAAAGTAGGTAATAAAACTGCAGAAATCGCGTCAAAAGGCAAGTCCGCAATAGTAGATAAAGTATATGATGGTAAGCAAGGGCCAAACGGACAGAAGATTTATATTGATGGCCAGTCTAAATATTACTATGTAGACAAAAAAGGCCATAAGAAGTATGTTAAAGAAAGTAAGTTAAAAGATAAGAGTTAACTATTACGTCCTTTTACATCTTTTGCAGATCGCTTTTTAGCATTTAAATACCAGGTGAACCTGGTATTTTTTTTTCTTTTACATCAATTTATCTTACTTGTATTTTAGAAACGGACTTATGTTGTTGCACTCCTTTCAAGCCTCTTTTATAAGCCATAAAAAACTGGAAAAGCGCTAAAAAGATGTACGTATAAGGGAGCGCTTTTTTACCCAGATGGAAAAGTCTACAGCTACTATTATAGACAGTAACCCTTCTATTAAAAAAACAATCCATCAATCCAGGGAGCTTTTCTTTCTATAACCGGATGAAAAAGTGCCACTGCAAGAAATACTAATCCCGCAACAAGAAAAAACTGGTAAGAACCATGTCCGCTCTCATATTTCTTATACGAATGGATTAGAATTACAAATCCTGTCACTTTGTGAGCAATACGTTGTCTCTTATGTTTATCCTTAACTAATCTCCGTAGAAGCATAATTGAGCAGTAATAATGTATTTGGAAATTATAAGCCTCTAATATACAATGCCTCACTCAACTGTTACGCAACAATATTAAGTGTACCTTTTTAAAGTGGGATAATTATTAACACTGAAACGTGAACGTTACAACATATAAAGCGCTCAAACGAAAATGATATACTACAACACGGTAAGCAAATATTTTTTCCCTTTCTCAGTATTTAAATTCATTGTATAGCCATGCGCGTCTGCAACAGTTTTCACATTAACGCCTTGCACTTTTACCGGAACAGTAGTTCTTATTTTGCACATTCCACCTGACAAAGAAATTAATTGCGCGCTTGTGATCGTTTTATTTTTCCAGTTTATAGACACTTCGAAATTTCCACTTGCTTTCAGTCCCTTTACAACGCCTTCCTGCCAGGCATCGGGAAGCGCAGGCAGCAGGGCAATCTCTTTGTTATGGCTTTGCAGCAGCATTTCAGTCATACCTGCTATGGAGCCAAAATTTCCATCTATCTGGAAAGGAGGGTGTGCGTCAAAAAGATTTACGTAAGATCCGCCGCCATTGGCATAGTTCGTACCTGTTTGCCCTGTAAGATGCAGCAAGGTTCTTATCATGGTGTATGCGTGATTGCCATCCAGCAAACGTGCCCAGAAATTGATTTTCCATGCAAGGCTCCAGCCTGTTCCGGCGTCGCCCCGGAGCTCGAGTGTTTTTTTAGAAGCAGCGGCAAATTCCGGCGTGGTTACAGGTGAGATCTGTCTTCCGGGATACAGTCCGAAAAGATGGGATACATGGCGGTGATGCGGGTCGGTATCTTCCCAGTCTTTGTACCACTCCTGCAGGTTGCCCTTTTTTCCTATATGCAGTGGAAAGAGTTTACTTCTCTTTGCAATGATCATGTTACGGTAACTTTCATCTTCGTTCAGCTCTTTCGAGGCGTCAATCAGATTGGTAAATAGATCCCATATGATTGACATATCCATCGTGGTTGCAATAGATACACTGCCCGTTCTACCATTGTCGTCGATGAAGGTATTTTCGGGTGACACAGAAGGCGCAGTGACCAGAAAACCGTTTTTGTCTTTCACTAACCAGTCAATACAAAAGGCAGCCGCTCCTTTCATTAAGGGATAAGCTGTTTCTTTCAGAAATTTTTTATCTTTTGTAAACATGTAATGATTCCATAAATGCTGCGAAAGCCAGGGGGAGCCCATCGTCCAGTTGGCCCAGGTTGGATCGCCTTTTCCCAAATCTCCTACCGGATTGGAAAGCGCCCACAGGTCACTGTTATGATGAACCGCCCAGCCACCGGCATGGTAAAATTGTTTGGCAGTAACGGCGCCGGTAACGGAGGCATTCTTTATAAACTCCATAAGCGGAAGGTGCATCTCAGACAGGTTTACCGTTTCAGCAGGCCAGTAGTTCATCTGCACATTTATATTGGTGGTATAGTTGGCGCTCCAGGGCGGGCGCAGTTCTTTGTTCCAGATGCCTTGCAGGTTTGCGGCTGCTCCACCCGGCCTGGAACATGAAATAAGCAGGTACCGGCCGTATTGAAAGTACATGGTTTCCAGTGAAGGATCTAATGCTCCCTCCGTATAGCCCAGCAGGCGCTCATCCGTAGGCAGTTCGGCATTGCTGTTATTTGCCGGCAACGAAAGCCTGAAGGTAACACGGTTAAAGTACGTGTGAAAATCGGCCAGGTGAGCGTTTAACAAAGCCGGCCAGTTTTTCTTAACAGCGCTGTTAAGGTTCTCAGTGGCTATTTTATTTTCATCCTTACCCTGCGAATCCGGACATTTGTCGAAGCCGTTAAAGCTGGTAGCTGCAGCAATAAATAACAGTACTTCTGACGCATTTTTTACAGTGATGCCACTGGTGTCAGCGCTTACGGAGCCGCCGGTGTTTACGGCTTTTAACCGCATTTCGAAGCGCATGCCCCTGCATCCGGCCGTATCATCCTGTATAACAGGTTTGTCAGTTCGTACATAATTAGGTTCAATATGAGAGGCTGCTTTTCCTCTCACCGATAGGCCGCTATTGTCAATTACTGCTTTCCGGTAGTTAAGAAGGCCTTTGATGCCTGCTGTAAAATTCAGCGCACCTGGCTTACTGACTGTAAACCGCACAATAATAACCTTGTCTGGCGCCGAACTGATGACCTCTCTTGTATATGTTGTGCCGCCGATAGTAAAGCGGGTAGTGGCGACAGCATCGTTGATATTCAGATCGCGGTAGTAAAATGAAACAGCCGTGTCGGTAAATTGGTGATTTATATACAGGTCTCCCATCGGCAGGTAAGACTCAGAATAGTATCCCTGCATCTTCTTTGTGTACTCATAGGCCTTTGCATAATTTTCTTCTTTAAGCAATGCCGCTCTTACAATCTGCAAATTTTCATACGCGCCCGGATTTACATTTGTACGAACCGGTCCACCGGTCCATAGCGTGCCTTCATTTAATTGTATCAATTCATTGGTTACGCCTCCAAAAATCATGGCGCCAAGCCGGCCATTGCCAATAGGAAGCGCTTCTGTCCAGACTTTGGCTGGTTTCTTATACCAAAGCTTGTCTGCCTGCTGGGCAGTTACGGAAACAAGTGTTGTGTAAAAGAAAGCGATGAACGCCAGGAGATTTTTTGTTGGCATAATCCGGATGGTTTTTATGGTACCGTTTGTCAAAATAGTCAATTATACATGACGAACAATGTAGTATGAAATTAAATTTTAATTGGATTACTTATAATAGTATTATGTCACATGTAAATAATGTATAACCATCAGCTGGTGTAAGAGTTTTTTAAACACAGAGGGCACAGAGGAGGAAACACAGAGGGCACAGAGGAAACCCTCCGCGCCCTCTGTGTTTCCTCCTCTGCGCCCTCTGTGTTTAAAAAACTCTCACAAGTACAAGCTGCTAATGAGCGGAGACATTCAGAATACAACAATGTCCTTATTCTACAACCAAGCAGCATATTGCCGGTATTGTAAGTCTTAACGGCTTTGGTATCGCAACAAAATACTTAATAACGCTTTTTATAACCGGGTTTAATAATTGAAGGTCCGGCGAACATAAAGCCTCCGATAGGTTACCCTGTACGAATGTTATTAAAAAATTTTCTTTTTACATTTGATTATAAAATACTTCTAAACTGATTGCTTATGTCCCGAAGACCTTATCCTTCGATAAATGAAAAACCAGGTTCTTTCCCTTCACTTCAAAAGCTTCCCGGATCAAAGTATATAATTTTTGCTTTTGCTTTATTACTTTCTTTCCAGTTCGTATCAGCGCAGGTAACCAACAGGGTACAAGGCAAAGTAACCTCCGGAGACACTTCCCTTCCCAATGTTACTGTTCAGGTAAAGGGCGTTAAAACTGCCACGCAAACTGATAATAATGGTAATTTTTCCATTCTTGCGGCACCGAATGCAACTCTTGTTATAACAGCAGTTGGTTATAACGACGTTGAGGTAAAAGTAAATAACCGCTCTACAATTGCCGTGCAGATGGAATCTGCAGCCAGGCAACTGGAACAGGTAGTAGTGGTAGGTTATGGTACCCAGAAAAAGAAAGACCTGACAGGTTCCGTAAGCAGTGTTACAGCCGAAACAATTGCAAAAGTACCCGTAACAAGTATAGATCAGGCTTTACAGGGCCGCGCTTCCGGCGTACAGGTTACCAATAACGATGGCGCTCCCGGCAACAGTGTTACAGTAGTGATAAGAGGCGTGGGCAGCCTGGGTAATAATGACCCTTTATATGTGGTAGATGGCTACCCTATTCAGGGAGGACTCAATAACATCAACCCTAGTGACATTGCAACTATTGATGTACTTAAAGATGCGTCTGCCACCGCTATTTACGGAGTAAGGGCTGCAAGTGGTGTGGTGATCATAACCACTAAACGGGGTGGTAAAAATGGTGTACAGGTTTCCCTGGACGCTTATACATCAGTTCAATCCAGACCAAAAACCTATAAGGTTTTAAACGCCGGGCAATGGGCTACACTGGCTAATGAAGATGCCCGGCTGGAAGGCGGTTTTACGCCGTTACCCGAATGGGCAAACCCGGCATCCTTGCGTAACGTAGACTGGCAGGACGCGATGTATCGCAAGGGGTTGAAACAAAATTATAACATCGCAATAAGAGGTGGGAATGATAAAGTGCAATCGTCATTTTCAGCCGGTTATTACAATCAGAAAGGTATCGTACTGGGCTCTTATTTTAAAAGGGCCAACCTCGGCCTTAATATAGATTACCAGGTTAACAAGTGGCTTAAATCCTCTTCAAGTGCCAAATATTCAAGACAGGATAGTAACAATCCTTTTGGAACAGGATCATTGAGTACGCTGTCTGAATTGATCCCTACCATAACCGGCAATAAACTTACCGACCAAATTAAAGATGCCAACGGCAACTACGGCTTTTTCAACCCGGTAAATATTTATACAAAAAGCTGGAACAACCCGGTTTATACCGTAGAGAACAATGATTATAAAAACCTGTCCAATTATATCCTTGCAAGCACTTCCCTGGAAGCTACCATTTTAGATGGTCTTAAAATCAAAACCAACCTGGGCGTAAACTCCAGTGATTTTTCGGGTTACTACTTTCAACCCACGGACGAACGTTCCAATCAGCAATATGGCCTTGGCGGACCAAACCAGAACAGCGTTTACTCACAAAATGCAAGCAATTCATTTGATTGGTTGTGGGAAAACACGCTTTCTTATGACAAGGTTTTCGGAAAGCATGCCATCAATTTTGTAGGCGGGTATTCCGCTCAAAAAAATACCAACCGCTTTGTGGGCGGCAGCGGAGACCGACTACCCAGTAACGCAATAAGAGATTTAAGCCAGGTTCAGAACCTGACTGCTTATGGCGGACAGCAAACGTTTACTTTCGCTTCGCAGTTTGCAAGGTTAACCTATAAATTCACAGATAAATACCTGATAACGGCTACGGTTAGACGTGACGGATCATCTAAGTTTGATACAGGCCATCAATACGGCGTGTTCCCTTCTGTGGCGATAGGCTGGAAGGCGAAAGAAGAATCTTTTTTAAGAGACGTCCGGTTTTTATCCGACCTGAAGTTCAGGGCCAGTTATGGCCGTGTAGGCAACCAGTCAGCAATAGGTTTATTTCAATACCTGGCACAGTATTCATCAGGCGGTCCGGCCAGCTCCGGTACTAATGTAGGTTATCCGTTTGATAAGGTGTTCCAGGGCGGACTGGCACTTACTCAGCTTGATAATGCAAATCTTAAATGGGAAACTGATGACCAGACCGACATCGGTATGGACGCGGCCTTTTTGGATGGCGCGCTGACGTTGACAGTGGATTATTACAAAAAGGTTTCTAAAGATTTCCTTTTAAGAATCGCCACCCCTACACAAACCGGGTTCGATCATGCCACCCGGAATGTGGGCAGCATAGACAATCATGGTTTTGAATTTGCCCTGAATTATAACCATTCGGTTAAAGATATCAGGTACAACATCGGGCTGAGTCTTACTACTGTTAATAACGCGCTTACCAAAATAAATAACAACACCAAGTTTATAGATAATCTTATTACGTTACCTCTGGGCGCTAATGGCTGGAGCACTTTCAGTGAAACCAATATAGGCCAGCCGGTAGGTGAATTTTTCGGATTTCAATCGCTCGGCATCTTCCAGACGCAGGCCCAAATAGATGCATTAAACGCAAAAGCGCCCCGGGGATACTATCAGGGCACTTCAGGGCAGAAAACCAAACCAGGAGATCGTTATTTTAAAGATGTGGACGGAGACGGCCAGATCACTCCGTCTGACAGGACAAGCCTGGGAAGCCCCATCCCAAAATTCTACGGAGGCCTGAACCTGGATGTTACCTACAAAGCTTTTGATGTTAACGTGTACCTCTACGGCACTTCCGGAAATAAAATATTTAACTACCAGGCAAGAAACCTTGAAAGCTTCCAGGCTCCGGGCTTTGTGGGCATTCAAAACGTTAGTGAAGAGTATTATCTGAACCGGTGGACACCCACTAATCCCTCTAACCGTTTTGCAAGAGTTACTTACAATGATGATGTAAGCGCTAACAATGTGGCATCAAGCGTATATATAGAAGATGGCAGCTACCTGCGTTTGAGAAACCTTACATTGGGATATACACTACCGGCCAGTCTGATCAATAAAATATCACTGACAAGAATGAGACTGTACATATCCGCACAAAACCTGTTTACCATTACAAAATACACCGGTCTTGATCCTGAGATCGGATTGCCATCGGATAACAGTGGTAACAAAAATCCAACAGCTTCAGGTGTTGACCTGGGTACTTATCCCTCATCCAGATTTTACACCTTCGGTTTTAATGTAACGTTTTAAGAAGAACGAATAAATTATTCAAGACATGAGCTTTAAAAAAAATATTGAGAGCCTTCTCCTGATAAGCATGCTGGCGGCGATAATAATTCCGTTAAGCTGTAAGAAAGGCTTTCTATCCCAAACAGATACTCAACATCCCACCGCACAGGTTTTATTTGGTAAGGAAAGCGATGGGATTGCTTTAGTAAACGCCATTTACGATACCTATCAGAACGCCGATCTGCTGAAAAAATCTATCTGGTATTATGCGAATTTCCAGTCGCACGATTTTTTTAACTGGGGCAACGACCGTTTCTATAATACTTATTCCATCAGATCTGATTTCGGGGCTATCCAGGTGTTTTGGTCCCGCGCCTATATCGGTATTGCCAGAGCAAATTCTGCTCTCCCCATTATTGCAGATATGAGAGCTAAAGGAGTTTTAACAGCGGCTTTAGCGGACCGCTTAACAGGAGAAATCTACTTTTTACGCGGCATGACGTATTACTATCTGGCGGCCAGCTTTGGCGGAGTTCCTTTGGAACTGAACACAGGCGCCAACCTGGGCCTTACCCCAAGAGCCTCCCAGGATTCCGTATTCAGGCAGGCAGTGTCTGATTTGAAAAATGCAGCGGCTTTACTGCCTTTTACACACGCACAGGCCGATCTGGGAAGGGCTACAAAGGGTGCAGCACTTGGCTATCAGGGTGCGGCTCAAATGTGGTTAAAAGATTATGCCGGCGCATTAGCTGCTTTTAACCAGTTAGACGGCCATTATACTTTGATGCCTAATTTTGTCGATGTTAATGAATACAGCCGTCAGAATAATCAGGAATCTCTTTTTGAAGTACAGTTTGTAGTGGCTGGCACTCAAAGCTGGGGTGCGGGTAACGAAGTAGCCTGGATATCTGACTTTAGTTGGCCGGAAGAGATCTCCAACTTTGGATATGATTATGCTAACCCCGGCCTATACGCTTCTTATCAGGCAGGCGATCAGCGTAAACTGGCTACGGTCATAGGTCCCGGTGATCCCAATATCAGTCCGGGCATCATTGCCAGGGGCGGAATAGCAAGTTATCCCCTGGTGAAAGCTGGCTTCGCAAGTACTGATCCCAAAGTAAAAATAAAATACACCGGTGATGATGGAAAGATCATCAATACCTGTGGAACAAAAACAAATCCATGGCTGGGGTCAGACGCTACACAATTAAGAACCGGGTATTACTGCGAAAAAATGTGGCGCGATCCAAACCTCGATGCCAATTCAGGCAACTCTACCATTTTCGGTGCGCAGAACCAGATCTTATTGCGTTATGCGGAAGTGCTGATCAGTAAAGCTGAATGCCAGGCACGGACGGGAGACGCTACCGGTGCCAGAGCTACGCTACAACTGGTGAGAAACCGTGCCTGGGGCGGTACCGCACCTGCCGTAATGCAGGATGGCGACTCTGCAACTCCTATTACAGACCCTCTGGAAATGTGCTACAGCGAATACAGGCATGAGCTTTCCGGTGAGTACTCTGTTTTTTATGATTTGAGAAGGGCTGGCGTGGCTACGAGTTTTGTTAAAAAGGCTTATAACGTTGATATCCCGGCAGGCCGCGACCTCTACCCTATACCCCAGGTGGAAATTGGTCTTAATCAGAATCTGACTCAGAACCCGGGGTACTAATATTATTACCATGATTGATAATGGTTAAATTTGCATGTGTTTTTTTAACCACGGAGGAAGAGCCGAGGTAGCACGGAGGTCCACGGAGGAAGTTCCTCCGTGGACCTCCGTGCTA
>CAXTDO010000179.1:0-9105 GCA_964242315.1 uncultured Flavihumibacter sp. | reverse complement strand
GTGTAGTCCTGTCTATGAAAAACCAATAGTTTGATAATTATTGAACGTAAGTGTGAAACAGGTGCCACAATATTCTTCAGACTCTACCTTGATTTGCACATTATTCGCTGTAAGAATATTGTAACTCAAAGACAGCCCAACTCCTAGTCCATTGGATTTATTGGTATAAAAGAGAAGAAAAATTTTGTCCAAATTCTCTTTTTTTATACCGCATCCATTGTCCTTGATGTAAACCAGATATTTTCCATTAGTAAGCTTTGTCATTATCTGTAGTGCGCCCCTTTCAAATGGCATAGCATCTATAGCATTAACAATGATGTTTGTCAGTGCTATCTTTATTTTTGAAACATTCTTCGAGATTTTAATATCTTCGGATGAATATGTTTTGGTTACTGCAACATGTTTAAGTAAAATTCTATCGGCAGAATTTTCCAGTATATCATCGATTATTTCCTGAACAAATTGGATTGACTTACTTTCTTTAATTTTTTTTTGTTCCTTGATAAATGTGGTAACGAGTAAGTTTATTTTTACACAGCTTCGCTTAATAATATCAAGATATTCTTTATCTTCAGTAGAAGTAGTATTTAATTCAAGTAATCCAGCTGAAAGATTAATATTCATCAGTGGATTTCGAATCTCATGTGCAATCAGGGAAGTAAAAGCCAGAGGCAAATTTACCACTCCATCAACTGTTTTATTTATAACACAGACTCTACTCTTATTATTTTCAATACCATTATATTTCTTTGTCCTTTTTACTAAATTAGTTGCTGACATTGGTTTGGTTTTATAGGTAAGAATGCTTTTGTAAAGATGCAAAACCTATAATGACTATTGTTGTAGTAAGTAAGAAATTGTTTGTAGCATTTACACAATTATGTTTAATAATGCCTGCAAGTAAAACAATAAGTTTAAAATATATGGAGCTGGTTACTCAACCGCTTTATAGATTGTAAAAAGCAGTACAATTCAACACTCCGTTTTTGTATGAAGGCATCACCATATCAGGCAATGCTTTAGCATGTTTGCTTTTGGACTTAAGCAAAAGATAAGATAACTCAACTGACAGCATACCTAAACCTGCCCCTGCAAGTACATCAGATACCCAATGGCGGTTATTTAAAATTCGGAACACGCCGATACCGCTTGCCAGGGTAAACATACCGGCACTTACCCAGGGATATTTTTTTCCATATTCCTTTTGGAAAAAGGTAGCTGCTAAAAAAGCCTGCGCAGTGTGCCCTGATGGGAAAGAATTGTAGGCACTACCATCGGGACGGAGTATATGGGTGTACTTTTTTATTGGAAAAACAAATGCCATCATCATTAATTGGGCACCACCTAAATATTTTGTTTGCTGTTGCCAGTTGTGTTCGCCTTTTAATCCCATGGCATCCATTGCATATACAACTGGTATTGGAGCAAACTGTAGATAGTTATCTGCTCTATTGCTGAATCCCGGGAAATATTCATCCCGTTCTTCTTTTATCTCATTATGATTTATAAAACTATTATCGGTCGTTCCGTAAATGCCCAATCCTATCAATACTGTAGGGATAGCAAATTGCTTCAGCACTGTGTTTCTACCTTTATGTACCTTAGTAGCTAAAGAATCTGTCATCTGTGCATCTGCAGAAGAAAAGTGTAAAACAAAAGATGAAATAATTAGGAAAATCTTGATTGCCGTCGTGTTCATTTTACTTAATTTTTATCATTTAGTCAAAGAAAAATTGACCGAATTTTCTAAATTAAATCTCAGAGCTAACTGATTTATCGAAATACTTTCGAATGTTTGCTGTTAGTACTTTTTTTGAGAAAAATATATGTACTCTATTCGCCGGAATCAGCTGCCTTTCGATGGTGAATTCTACATTTAAATTAAAACGATCCGATAAGTTAAATGAATTCAATAAGTCTATAAGAACCCGAAACCGATTTTTATTGATTAACTTTCTCTTCTTCACTGCCGTTTTTTTGGATAACATTAGTGCCGATTTCAGTATGTCGTATCTGGCCTCCCAGATACCCTGTTCTGGCAGCCAGTGCAAAGCTGATAATTGAAAGAATGAGTACGATTATAGATATGGGCCATACTAATGAAGCTTTAAAGCGATTTACGAATAATGCAAATACAGATGCTGCACCTAATACAATCAAGCTGATCAAAGCATACTCAGCAGCATCCTCATGAATCCAAATTGTATTTTTAGAAACCCCTTGTATATTTTTCACAGCATGTTCGGCACCTTCGCCCGTTAGATAGGCGATGCCTGCACCAATTGCAGAAATGATAAAAATGAAATAAGCAGCATTTTTTGTTTGATTATTTTTTGTTCCAAGTCCGTAGCCTAAAACCAGTACCCCGAACATAGAACCAAAAATAGGAAGATGAGTAATTAATAAATGTAAGTGCGCCTGGCTCATGATGAAAGATTTTCTATGTATGGATTTGAGAATTTTATGTTTTTTATTATTGAAGTAATGTAAAGTGTTTTATTGCTATTTCCTGAGCATACATACTGAATAAATAAGAAAAACCGTAAATAAAGTAGCTGCTGTAATGTTTTTATTGCCAGAATCAGGCTTGAAGTGTCAGATGGAATTTATAGATAGTTCAACTATTATCATCTGCCCTGCTTTTAATTTTTTAAACAGAATTAGCAGAAAGCCATATGCTAAACAAGTGTCTGGCGTATGGCTTTCTGCTAATTTATAGAATCAATTACTTCTGCATAAAAATCTTCAAGTAAATGTGTTTCAAAAAGACTTTGGACACGTAAAACTTAATTTATTTTTTAACTAGCCAATTTTATTTTAGCTTATCATTTATGGATTTTGCCATATCCAGATGATGCTGTAATACCGGTATTCCTTTTGTTGCAAAAGCTTTAATATCAGCGTCTTTCCCATCTTTTACTTCTTTCTCAAATTCACTAATATCGTCTTTATGATCACTAACCATAAAACTGATATACGCTTTGTCGAAATCAGCTCCTTTCTTACTCGTTATGTCATTTATGTGCTTCTGAAAATCTTCTCCGGTTACAGCGGGTATGGCTATGCTTTTAACAGATGCAATCTTTGCTAATTCCGCCTTGTCCTTACTATGATCTTCGGACATCATCTTTCCAAAACTCTTTACACTTGGCGATACAGCATTTTGTTCAGCATATTTCCCTAATTCTACTTCCATATTAACACCACTGGTAGCCTTCACAACAAATTTGCTATCATCTTCAATTGTTTCAGCGGCTTTGCTGGTATCTGCTTTCAGCTCATTCTTTTGCTCTGCCACCTTCTCACTATCTTTTCCTGATTCGGTATTGCACGAAGTAATAAGAGCCAGAGCAACAGGCATACTTAATAAAAATTTCTTTATCATGGTATTAATTTTAATGTTAATTACAGGTCAATAACTATGCCGTGCCAGGTAATATACGTAGAACGTTCATAGACATTCTTATTCGACAGTCAATCTGGCTAGAGAATAAATTTATTACTTTAAAAATTTTAATACCTAACCGGATTATCATATTCGATCTTTTGGATGTTGAATTGGGCATAACTAAAATCGCCTTCTTTCAATCTCCAAAATACTTCAAATACCATTGGCACACGTACACCATTCTTTTCTCTGTAATTGCCCGGCTTAATGATCCAGGTGTTCAGGCTTTTTTTATCCATGTATCGCTTCGTTTCCATCTGGGTGATCTCACCTGTTTCATTAAAGCTCATCATGAAGTACAAGATCATACCATTGTACGTGAAGGTTAGTTTTGCCGTGTTTGAGTCAACAGGTAACCAGTGTAGTTTTTCGCTGGGTAAAAAATTGGTGGGGTATAAAATGCTTTCCCCTAACCAGCGAAGCAGCTCACCCTGGTTGTATTGTTCGCCTTTGCCATCTGCTACTTTGTACAGTGAGAAAAGCGAAACAATCAGTCTTCCTTTATTAGCAATGTACATATCACGGGCAACAAACATGGAGGTAGTGCCTTTCCAGATAAAACCGGGGTTTTCGGTTGTTGCATACTGTTCTCCTTTTATGTTTATCCAATCTTTTTTGAAATCGGTTTTAAATTGACCGTCATGGGTAATTCTTGCATAACTAATGTACCGTTGCCCTTCCTTTAAAACGAGTTTAAAATAACGTTGTACCGGATCAGGTAAGCCGTTGAGTTCATTATAATTGAATTTCTTTTCGAAGATATTTTTTGACAATGAAAATAATTCCTTTACTTCTTTACTGAATTGATTAGCTAAGTTCAGTTTGCCGATCATCAGGATAATGATGAAAACGCCAACAATGGAAAGTGAAATGATCATGCGTTTGGTTTTTTGTAGCGATTTCTAGCCTGTGGTAGTAAAGCAGTAAACATAATGGCCAGCGCAACCAACATGTATAAACTATGCGACCAATGCACCGCTTGTAGAAAATACATTTCTACCTGTATCCAGATAATCAGCGCAAAAGCGATATAGATGCTAAACGACCATGCCCAATACATATCTGCAAATAAATTGAGTTTTTCTGCAAGCCGGTTGACGGGTCTTTTTATCAATGCAGCTAACGTTAGTATGGGTAGTACACCCAGCAAAGCGAAGAGGACGATGCCTGGTATCAAAAAACTGTTGAAGGGTGAATTATCTAATAACCACAAAGGCATCCCGAATAATTTACCGGAAGGGGAAATCATCAAAACGCCACCGCCGAACATTGCTCCAAGGCCCAGAAATGCGAGTAAGAAAATAAGAAGATTTCGCATGAATTTATGTTGGTAATATATATATTGGCGGTACTGATTGCTCCATGCTACTTGTAATGTTCAGTTCTTTTTTAAACATAATTCCAAGCAGTAGTAAAGATAGTGGCGCAGTAATGGCCCAGGGAATACCCAGCAGAAGAAGTTTATTCGAAAATGTAGGATAGAAATAAACAATAGCTATCAAAGGTGTAATAAGTGCGTGTGCCAGGAAACAATAGCGAACCCATTTTTGAAATCCATACTTCTTAAATACCGGTACTGCAAATAGCGTTGCTAATCCCATACTGATATAGCCAATGGCATCAAAATCCCAAAAAAGTGAATGCGGTGTCTGGTTCAAAATGCGAACTTCATCAGCGTTCCAACGAAGCGTCATCGGGATCACGGTTGCTAATTGAACAACATAATTTGCTGTTACAAATACTACATATATTAATGTAAAAGCAAGGGCTGCGTGGCTCCAGAATTTTTGAGCTGTAGGAGCCGAATAGTGCAATGCAAGCATCGCCAAAAAAAAGGGCACAACAATACACAATGAAAAGCTGAAAATCAAAATCTGATCCGTTGGATACCTGAGAAAACCAAGCAGCTGTAAAAATTGAGCAACATCAAATGCCATCGTAGCTATAAACGCAGTTATGGCTGAAAAATATCCGACCTTGTAAATCGTTCTGTTCATAGTTATATGCTGTTTGCTTATCCTAACTTTTCTCTGCGTATCTTATAAACTGATTTACCGGACGCCTGAGTGAAACAGGTTCAGGATAATTATTTACATACCCGGTTCTGAGTAAAAACTGAATTGGCTCTGCTATACCAATGGCTTTATTAACTGCTTCATTTGTTGTTGGTTCTTCCAGGATTTGTGTCATAGGATGTATGCCAATTCCTCTGTTGCGAACGTTTAAAAAAAGTCGCTGCATCTGTTTGCCAGCCTCAAGTAGTTCCATCACTGTATTGCCTTTACTGGTAATAATTAACCATCCTCCAGATTGTGCTACTTGCTTTTTTGCCGTATCAATACTCGTCTCTCTAAAATTGGTTTTCATCACAGAGGCTTTGCCATAAAAATTCCGGACAACCCAACCTGGCAATCCATTTATTTCCATACTTGCTGCTGTAAGCCCGTCACAATACTTCTCAGCATCTTTACTGGAGAACCGAATCCAATCCGCCAATTCGTTTTGTGCGGCATCCCGATATGATTGCATTCTGTTCGCTTCAATCGTTTGCTCATTTAACCATCGGTGTTCCTTTGCAGTATTCGGGAAATAATGCAGGTATTCTGTATCGCCACCAGCGATGTATTGCAGGTCTTCCTTTTTTAAAATAGCTGCAGCATAACCTGACCGTACGGTCCTACGTAATTTAATTTGTGAAATTTCAAATGCTGACTTGTATTCTGTTTTTTTCAATACCACTTTTATTACGTCTTCATCCTGGTTATTAGTTGCTAATAAATTCCACTGGCAGTAATAGCCATAGTGGTTGGCAGCATATTCCAGGTTTTGTATGAATGTGCCGATTGATAGCAGCGTTTCCCTTTGTAGCGGATCAACTGCAGGTAGCCATTTGCTTTTATCGTTCCCTATTACCCAATGGTAGGGTTCTACATATTTAACAAGCCACGGTTGTGTGTTATGGCCGCTTGGTGCCATTGATGCCAAGTATAAAATTTCTCTTTCATCAGTACTAAAAACAATCTTCGTTGACGAATCTTTTTCAATATCATCTCTGATAAAATTTTGCTTATCGCTTAACAGGTAAGTGCTGCCTGCAATAACCACAACGCCACCTGCCAGGCTTAAAAATTTTCTTCTTTGCATAATATCTTTTGATTCCGCTTTTTATTTGTAATACCTAAGTAGCTTTATTCGAGGATTGTGTTACTCTTTTCCTCCACTTTACTATTTCAAACCAGATTACAGTAACAAAACCGATTGCGATGCTGATTGCCGATTGACTAAAATTTGGTTGTTCAAATTTGAAAAAGTTACTTAAAGGGTTTATGTAAATCAATAAAACAGTTAATAAAACGGTGATACTTATGATGAGTACCACGAAGTTGTTTTTATATTTCAGCGTTGTAAAAATGGAATAGTAGAATGATCGGTTGACCAGCGTTAAAAAGATATTTGCTGTTATTAAAGCCATAAAAACCATCGTTCGGGTAAGTGATTCGCTAAGTTGCTGGTATACGGCATACTGATAACAAAGAAGCGTTCCTGCCGTTATCACCAAGCCCTGTACTAGGCTTGTTGATAATTCTTTCGCATTGAAAAAAGTGCTTGAAAACGGACGTGGCTTTTGTAACATACTGTTTTTCTCCATCGGTTCATTTTCATAAATAATGGAACAGGTTGGCCCCATTACCAGTTCCAGAAAAATGATGTGTACAGGTGAAAATATATTAGGATATATCCAGCCCAGTGCCAGCGGTATAAAGACGGTCAACACAATAGGTATGTGAATGGAAATAACATACTGAATGGCTTTTTTTAAATTGGCGTAAATCTTTCTGCCAATGGCTACGGCATCCACCATTTTCGAAAGATCATCTTCCAGTAAGATGAGGGAAGCTGCCTGTTTGGCTATCTCAGTTCCCTTGCGGCCCATAGCAATACCAATATGAGCAGCCTTGAGTGCCGGACCATCATTAACACCATCACCCGTCATCGCTACGATTTGTTTGTTTGCCTTCAGCGCTTCAATAATTTTTAATTTAGCTTCCGGAAACATCCGGCTGAAAATATACTTTTCCTTCACAGCTTGCTGTAAGGCTTGCGGCGATAATGCCATTAGGTCATCTCCCGAAATGCTTTTATCAGAACCATGAAGACCAACTTGTATGGCGATAGAAGTAGTAGTAGCTGCATTGTCGCCGGTAACAATTTTTACAGCTATCCCGGCAGTATAAAAATCTTGCAGCACTCTAGCTATATTCCTCTTAGGCGGATCGTAAAAAGCAACGATGCCTTTAAAATCGAACCTGAATTCCTCTTGAGTTTTTGGATAGTTTGTTCCTTCAAAAATGCCCTGCCCCACGCCCAGTACCCGATAGCCATCTCTGGTAAGTGAAGTTATTGCTTCCAAAGTTTTCTGCTTTTGGACTAAAGGCATGTTGGACACCGCAATAATGGCTTCTGGAGCGCCTTTCGCCGCAACGACACGAAGCCCTGTATTATTCTCAAATACATGTGTCATCATGGGCGGTTTTCCACTTAATGGATATTCATGCACAAGGGAATACAGTGGTCTCTCATCCGTAATAAAATTATTTGCATACGCCTCATGCAATGCTATTTCCATGGGGTCGAAAGGAATTGGTTCGCTCGCCCACATAGCCACCCGTAAAAGTTCTTTGCCGTTGTCATCCAGCGAATTATCTATATCAAAAAACTGTTGCGAAGCAGATACAAAAATCCTGGCCAAACTCATTTTATTCTCAGTGATAGTACCGGTTTTATCCGTGCAGATTACGGTAGCGCTGCCAAGTGTTTCGACCGTCTTCATTTGTTTTACCACAATACCCATTTTCATCAACCGCCAGGCACCCAATGCCATAAATGTGGTGAATGCAACCGGTATTTCTTCAGGCAAAATGCTCATGGCGAGCGTTAGTGCTTTTAACAAGCTGCCAGCTATATCATATGAACGTAGATAGTTGAGGAGCCACACAATAAGAAAAACAACAACCCCAACAACCACCATTTTCTTTACGAACTGATTGATCTGTACTTCCAGCGGTGTCTTTTCTTCCGGAATGCTTTCCAGGCTTTTACCTATTTTGCCCAGCCTGGTACCATTTCCAATGGCTGTGATGGTTACAATGGCCAAACCACTATCTACCGTTGTGCCGCTGTATACAGAATGATCCTCTTTGGTTACATCCTTATAAACGGACAAAGACTCGCCGGTGAGGATAGACTCGTCAACAGAAAAGTCATTGGAATGGATGATGGTGCCATCTGCCGGAATGGACGTACCTTCTTCCACCATTAGACTGTCGCCCAATACCAGTTCTTCGCTTTTTATCTCTATTACCTGTCCATCTCTAATCACCCTACACGAAGGCTGTGAGAAATCTTTTAATTTATCGAGTGCATTGCGACTCCTCGAATCCTGGTACAGGGAAATAGTGGAAACCAATACAATAGCAAAAGCCAGAAAAATACCGTCACCTATATCACCGCTGATAAAGTAAATAGCAGCAGCAACCAGCAATAAAATAACCATCGGCTCTTTTGCCAGGCTCTTCACTGCATGTATAAAACCGTTCTCTTCTTTAAAATGTAATGTATTGGTTCCGTTTTGCAGCCTGGCATCCAATACTTGTTGT
>CAXTDO010000178.1:0-9127 GCA_964242315.1 uncultured Flavihumibacter sp. | reverse complement strand
CATTAAAGGCATCTACAAATCCATATTCGCTCCAGATTTTATCACCAAGATCGTTGTAAAAATGACGCAACGCTTTCATGGAAAATTCGGGAGTGTAAGGAAAAGCCGACAGTGCAGCAGTGGGAGAGATCACACCCAGATCTTCAGTTGGAGAATGCGCTCCGTAGCCCAGGTGATTGTCACTGGCAGTTAGTCCCCAGCAATTTTCACCATAGCCTTTAAATTTTTTCGGGTTATCAAGACAGTAAGCATGATTGATCAGTGTGTGATTCTTATTTTGTTCCCAGTAATCGGCATATTGATCTTTCAAGCCGTGTGGATCCAATCCTAAAAATGAATAGTGAGAAAAGAACAGGGGTCCGCCGAAGTCGAAACCAAGGGGTAATTTATAATTGTAAAATGTTTTACCATTTTTAAAGAAATTACTTTGCGCCCAGCCTCTGTGGTATACGGAAGCAGGAACAGGGTATCTTTCTGCTGACGCAGCAAGTACATAAGTAATAAGGGCTTCGTTATAACCTCTTAGCGGAAAATTCATGGCCCACCCGTTGTTGGGCGACCAATGCCAGTACAGCACTTCTTCTCCGCCTTTGGTGTACCAGTTCCATTCAATTTCATCCCACATCCAACCGATCCTGTTCCTGATATCTCTTTCAACTTGCGTAGTGTCGTTAAAATACTGCTGAACGCAAAGCAGGCCTTCAAAAAGATAGGATGTTTCTACCAGGTCGCCGCCATCATCTTTACGGCCAAACGGAATCACCTTACCTGTTTCGCCATTCAGCCAATGAGGGAATACGCCGTGATAAGAGTCGGCCTTGAATAAAAACTTCACGATTTTTAGTAATCGTTGTGCAGCTTCGGTGCGGGTGATCCATTTTCTTTCCGTTGCCACAATGATGGCCATGAGTCCAAAGCCGGAGCCACCGGTCGTTACCACTTCATCACCGTAATCGAAAGAGGTGTTACTGCGTTCCCTTGCCAGACCGCTTACAGGATGCGCATAATCCCAGAAATACCTGAATGTTTGCTTTTGCACCAGATCAAGCAAGGCTGTGTCTGACAGGTTTTTCTGTATGGTAATGGGAGCATTTAAACTGACGGGCCTTTTAGCAGGAGTCCTTTGTGAAAAGGCTGTATATGTAAGAAGGCTGATACAAAAAATAAGGAAGTGTTTCATGTCTGGTTTTTTAGCAATCGTTAATCAGGTTATACTAAATTACTTATTGGTGTTTCAAAATAATCAGGTTGTCGTTATTTCTTGCAGCAATCATTATACTATCTCTATTAGAAGTATGAATCCATTTTATATCTCTTATCTGTCCTTTAATGGCAGCCAACTCGGGTTGTTTAACAGCGTACATATTCTTTTTATGATCGATACTGAAAACTGATAATGATTGTGCGTCGTAACGGCCTTCATAAGGAATTACATCAAAAAAATTGCCACCGCATAGATAAGTACTTATGGTTGCAGCATCGCCTGCAATGTGTGCAAATGAAAAGATGGGAGAAAGTTGCTGCATGGCAGGAAGGTTATTCATAGTGAAGTTGCCTTTACCATCACCATAACAAACAGCCGATGCCAATCTTTCTGCCATGTAAGGTTTAATGGAATCTATCCATCCATAAAACACCTCTTTCATAGAAGTTCCTGCATAATCGGCATAGAGCAAATAATGTTTTTTAAGCAAAGGAAGCTGCCGCTCCACTTCATCTTTTGAAAGGAACGGATATTCTATACCATTTGAAGTATAAGAAATCAATTGCTCTGTTTTACCGTTGTTGTCAAAGTCGGCTACATACATTTTTAACGGACCATCTTTTTGACTGTAGAATTTATTGTTCCATCCCCAGTTGCCCGCTAACAGATCCATATTGCCATCACCATTAACATCACTGGCATAAACGGTTTGCCATAAGCCGGTAGAATTCGGCATTGTGGATTGATGAAATTTTCCTTTGTCATTCCGGTAAATAATCAGCGGCATCCACTCTCCTGTAACTACCAGATCGGGCCAGCCATCATTGTTTACATCGGTAAAAGTTGAAGCGGTAACGATACCGATTTTGTTAAGTGAAATGATGTTTTCTTTTGCCATGCTGAATGCACCTTTACCATCATTAATCAACAGATAGGAGGATTGAGGAATGCCATAAGCCGTAGCATCAGCAAGGGTTCCTACAAACATATCCTGATCTCCGTCATGATCAATATCAGCCACTGAAACGCAGGATTTGTTTTCGAATATGGGAGGCAGGCTGATGGTTGACTTTATAAAATGTCCTTTCCCGTTATTGAGGTACAACCTGTCCAGCAGTAAAGGGTTGTTGCCCTTATACTCATTTCCACCACTAACTACAAACAAATCAGGGTGTCCGTCTCCGTTAGCGTCGAAAAATATAGCGTCTACATCTTCACAACCTGCATCGATCTTAAATAACATGGTATCGGAAGATATAAAGCTGCCATCAGGTTGCTGTATCATCAATGTGCCCGGTTGCCCTTTTGCACCGCAGGCATAAAGATCATCCAAGCCATCTTCGTTTACATCTGCTACTGCAATCTTCGGCCCTCTTGTAGACTCTTCGTGAGGAATCAAATATTGCTCATTAAAATCCGTGAAATCATTTTCATTATGTTTCCAATTGAGGAGTGGGTTAGCTGTTTCAACGGTGAGTATAGATGCCGGGTCTTTAAAATAAGTTTTGTATGGGAATGATCCCCCGGCATTTCTTTTTAAAATAGTATCCTGTTTATTAACCGGAATATTTTTAAGCACCTGGAAACTTGCATCGGGCCATATGATTAAAACACTGTCAACTCGGGTAAATTTATCTAGCCCAAAATGCAGCCTCGTTTCTGATGACGACTGGAAGCCTCTTGTAAGCATCAGTTGCTGGTATTGCATTTTTTGTTTTTCAAAAAGGTAGGCTTTACATCCTATGCCAAAAGTATTCATTGAATCGCCTTTGAATGAAAGAGAAATAAAATTCTTTTTGGGTGCATTATTTTTAAGAATGACAGCAGGTGCATTCACCGGGTTGATAATAAGATCGAGATTACCATCATTGTCAAGATCTGCATAAGAAGCGCCGGTAAAAAATCCTTTCATATCAGCGGTTCCCCATGGTTCGCTTGCATCTTTGAATGAGATGTTGCCATCACCTTTGAAAAGATATGGATGAGAGCTGCCTTCAGGCATTTTATCCATCGCCATTTTATCATACTCACTGGTACCAGCTTGTGAAGCCTGTGAAGAAAGACCGGATGCATACCTGATGAAATCGAGGTCAACCGGACGTTTTACGATGCCGCCTGATATAAAAAGGTCTTTATTGCCATCGTTATCGAAGTCGGCAAATAAAGGCGCCCAGCTCCAGTCTGTTGCAGATACACCGCTTATCAATGCGGTTTCACTAAAGCTGCTTCCGTTACCGTTATTGAGTTGCAAACAATTTCTGGAACATTGATGCTGAAAACCATTCTTCATGAGTTTCAGTTTGTAGATGTCGGGGTTTTCATCGCTGCCATAAGTTTTCAATACCTTTTCATCAGCGGGCAGCATGTCGGCGGTAATGATATCCGGTTGTCCGTCGTTGTTAATATCCGCCACATCATTGCCCATGCTGAACCTGGAGTAATGATTGAACACCTTTGCGCCGCTTTCACTGAAAGTTCCATTGCCGTTGTTTACATAATAATAATCGTTTTCATGAAAGTCGTTACCAATATAAATATCTTCCCATCCGTCGTTGTTCAGGTCGGCAACCGAAATGCCCAGGCCATAACCCAGACTGCTTTGATAAATGCCCGAAGCTGCTGATAGATCTGTGAATTTTTTTGACGCTCCGTTTAAATCATTGCTGTAAAGCCGGTCACCGGATAAAGAATCATACCTCCGGCGGTTGCTGGTGTCAACAATATTCGCATGCGGTTTTATAGAGTGATTCAGAAGATAGCAGTCAAGGTCACCATCATGATCGTAATCGAAGAATGCTGCCTGAGTGGAAAGCCCTGAAAAATCGAGGCCATATAGTGAAGCGCTTTCTGTAAAGGTTCCGTTTTTGTTGTTAATGAATAGTTGGTTGTGGCCGGTTAATTGATTGATCCGGCTTACAACAGACACATAAATATCAAGGAAGCCATCACCATTTACATCGGCCATGGTAACGCCGCTGCACCAGTCGGCATTGCCGCTTACGCCCGCCTTTTCGGTGATATCTTCAAATTGAAAGTTGCCTTTGTTCAGATAGAGCTTGTTACCACTTTTGGTATTTGCCGTAAAATAAATATCGGTAAGTCCGTCGTTGTTGATGTCTCCCGTTGCCACGCCGCCGCCGTTGTAGTAGTATATGTAATAAAGAATTCCAAATCCTTCACGGTCAGGTAAGTTGTTTTGAAATGTAATATTTGTTCGAGAAGAAGGTAATGATTGAAATAAAGTATTTTTTGAATTACATGATAGAAATGATATGGCAATGCAAGCCAGGAAGAAGCCAAGTTCATTTCGTTTGATAAACATTAATGGTTAATTATTAATGGTTAATTATTAACTGTGAGTTTGCTCTTCTCCAATTTAAGTCTCATAAAATTCAGCAACTATCCGTTAATCATTAACCATTAATCATTAATAATTTATTTTTTTGTGGTGAACAGATCAGTTACTTCGGTTGCGCTTAGCGCCCTGTTGTAGAGCCGGAACTGGTCGAGTGCGCCATTAAATGATTTGGCCCAGGTTTCAGGACCATGATTGGTTAGTGAAGGAGTGGTTTGAAAAGCATAGCTGCCCAGCACCATTCCATTAAAATTATTAAATTTTATCTTTCCATAGTTGCCGCCGCCAAGGGTTTTGTTATTGATGCTGGTTGCTGCGCCGTCTTTATACAAACTTAACTTGGAAGTAGCGGCATCATAAGTTAAGGCTATGTGCGTCCATTTGTTTAGCACGTTGGTGAGTTTTGTGTTGTCGTCGGAGGTCCATTCTTCGCCATTGCCGCTTGCTACGCCTGCGTTGAGCATATGTATTTTAATCCAGGCTGCATTTGGGTCGGTAGTGCTGTTGTAGTTTTCCAGAAAAATTTCCAGGTTACCCCAAAACTCTGTGCTGCTGGAGATGGAAAAAAGTCCCTGCGCTCCGTCTGCTATGGGACCTGTTCCATTCATCCAGAATGAAAGGGTGAAGCTTCCGAGGTTCCTCAATGTATCTGCAGGCAATCCTACAAATTCATTAGGATATTTAACGGAGTCACCCACTGCTTTTAGCAGCAGATATCCGCCGGGGCCGATCTTTACTGCCTGTCCGCTGATACCGGCAGTGTAAGTAAGATTAACACCGGTGCCTTTTAATTTACTCTCCCCTTCATCGGTAGTATTGTTTTCAAATTGCCAGAAACTTTTTAAAGCATTATACGCAGGCGGTAACGGATCGGGAATGATTACCAGGTCGGGCCTGCTGAATTTCTGGCATGCCGGAATCGCAACAGTAAGAATGATACCCAGGATGAGCGAATATACCGGCAGACTTTTATATGTTTTCATTAATTGTTCAATTTTAAGTTTGAAGAAGGCTTTCAGCAATTAGCTATCAGCTTAATACTTATTCTGCTGATTACAGATAATGATTAATAATCAGGATTTTGTATCAAAACGCCACCTGATTTATCCACTTCAGCTTGCGGTAATGGTAGCAACCTGTGTTTGGGAAGGTATCCGGTTTTTCCGGCAGCAGGCAGAACAACCACGTCAATACCCCATCTTACAATATCCCAGAATCTTTGTTCTTCCATTGCCAGTTCTACAAAGCGCTCATGCCTGATGGCATTTCTCAGGGCAACCTGGTCGGTAGTGGTAACTTTTGGAAGGATGGTGGCACTGCCTGCGCGCGCTCTTGCTCTCACCATTTCCAGCCACGCTAAAGCGTCTGTTGTATTTTGAGCGCCACCTACCTCGTTGGCAGCTTCTGCGGCCATCAGCAATACATCGGCATAACGTAGGATGCGATGGTTCATCCAGGGTCCGAAACGGTTGTTATTTAACTGACGGTCTAACGGGTTGGTATATACTTTTTTATTCCAGTATGGCTGGGGAACCGTTGGCACCGGAGGAACCGTTTCACTATATAAAGGGTCTAGCTGACCTGAGTATAGAATGGTTTCGATTCTTCTAGGATCACCGGTTTCATATTCTTTAATAAGTTGGGTGGTTGGCACATTCCATCCCCATCCTAAATCCCACTGGCCGGCACCTCGTACGCCCTGTACGTTGGTATAGATGATGCCCAGATCTTGTGTTGTTTTATAAAAAGCCTGTATTTCGAATATAGATTCAGCGCCATTTTCACCTTCAAGCCTAAACTGACTTCCATAATTGCCCACCAGGTTATAGCGACCTAAGGAAATAACATTTTTTGCAGCAGTTAAAGCAGACGCCCAGTTATTGCGCCATAAATATGCTTTTGCCTGCAATGCCAGGGCCGCACCCCTGGTTAACCTGCCTATGTAAGCGGCATCCCATGAAGCAGGCAACGTGGATGCAGCTTCCTGCAAATCTGCGTCAATCAATGTAAAAAGATCAGTAGCGCTTGTTTTAGGTTTATTAACCTGTGCCGCATCGTTAATTTTAAAATCAATTTTTGGTACAGAACCGAAGGCACGCACCAGGTCAAAATAAGCAAAGGCACGCATAAACTTGGCTTCCGCTTTGTTAATTAAGGTGCCGGGATCAGTTAATTTTAGTGAATCGATATCTGAAATAATTGAATTTGCGGCAATGATCATGGCAAAGTGATCGGTCCAGTAAGATCCTAAACCTCCATTAGTTTTCACGTACTGGAAATCATCGTACATCAATTCCTGATCAGCGCCATCTGAGGAAGAACTTCCTTTAGCTGCTTCATCAGACCTGAAATTTTGTATAGCTAAATATAAATGGTTGTTGAAGCCGTCTCTTCTTAATACTGCGTAGGCTGCAAATACTTTACTATCGTAGGAGCCGGCAGGAATATCCGAGTCAACATATCTGCCAAGCGGTTGCCGGTCGAGGAAGTTTTTCTTGCAGGATGACATTGCCATGGAAGCAATGATTATGACCGGCAACAAACTCCATTTAACGAAATCATTTTTTTTCATATGGTTAGTTTAAAAATTAAGATTGATACCTGCAGAATACACTGCGGGAACCGGGTAAGTGCCGTTATCGATACCAAAGTTGGTGGCGGTGCCTCCTATTTCGGGAGTAAAACCGGTGTTGTTAGCAAAGGTTCCCAGGTTCTGGGCATTTATATAAATACGCAGCGATTTGATTTTTGCACGACCCAGAACATTCTGACTGAACGCATACCCCAGTTGAAGGTTCCTGATCCTGAAAAAGCTGCCGTCTTCTATGCGGTAAGAGGAGTTTTGGTAATTGATCGATCTTTTGGTGCTCAAGATAGGTTCCCAGTTAGAAGTGCCCACGCCGTGCCAGCGGTTAACCTTACCTTCCAGGTAATTGAAATCGGCGAAAGTTCCCTGATCCCAGGCGCGGTAAATTTCATTACCGTAAACACCCTGAAGATCCATGCCAAGATCAAATCCTTTATAACTTAAAGACACGGAACCACCATAAGTAAAATCAGGGGTTGGATTGCCGATCAGGGTGCGGTCATCAGTGGTTATTTTTCCATCTCCGTTTACATCCTTAAACTTGATGTCGCCCGGCAGCACGGCGGCCAGGGTGTTTGGCGGACTTTTAAGAATTTCAGCATTGGTTTGATAAATACCTTCTTCTACATAACCATAAAAATAACCGATTGGGTAACCGGCTGTAGTTCTGGCTGCGCCGTTTATAATTTCGAAGCCGGTTTTATTAAGCCTGGTAACAGTGTTTTTAACAGTAGTGAAGTTTCCAGATACTGAAAGAACAAGATCTCTTGTTATATTTTGATTCCAGTTAGCAGAAAACTCAAAGCCATTATTTTTTATTTCTCCCAGATTACCAAGTCCGGGCAGCGTACCGGAAGGACCTGCAATCAATGTAAGCACATCTTTGGTGAGCTTGTTATAATAATTCATTTCAAAATGAAGCCTGTTCTTAAATGTGTTCAATTCTATTCCTACTTCCCAGGAATGCACCGTTTCCCAGTTGAGGTTGGGGTCCGGTATGTATTGTCTTTCCAGGGCTGCTACTACATTGTTTCCGAAAACACCCGAGTTGGCGTTTGTTAAGGTAGGATAGGCAGGATAACGATAGTTTTCATCGATGTTTTTATTACCCAGCACCCCCCAGGACCCTTTGAGTTTTAAATAATCCAGGAAGGTTTGACCGCTGAAGAAATTTTCCTTGCTTATGATCCAGCCGGCACCTACCGCGCCGAAATTTTTCCATTGATTGCCCAGCCGGTAAAATTGGCTGCTACCATCTCTTCTAAAGGATGCATTTACCAGGTATTTACCCTGGAAACTATAAAGAGCCCTTGCCAGGTAGGAGAAAGACGCATCTTCCCAGGCACTTCCCGATCCTACTTTGGTAGAAGGATCTCCTATTGCGTCGGCATACCATTTATCAGGATTGTTGGGAATGACCATTGAAGTTCCCTGTTGCACCGATGAGTTGGTTTGTTCGAAGCCACGGTAATAAGTTGTAATACCCCCTAACACTGTCAGGTCGTGATCGCCGAATTTTTTCTTGTAGGTCAGCAGGTAATCCATCTGTGTTTTGGGATAGATATTCTGACTTTGAGAAACCGAAGTAGCCCTGCGGGATGTATCTCTTTTATCGGTTCCTGCAATATCAGGATTGTAAACGCTCAGGATGGGATAGTACCTTCTTTCAGTATTAAATCCGTAATCTGCGTATAGCTGCGCACGAAATGTGAAATTTTTCAGGAACTGGAGTTCTCCATAGATGCTTCCTACAGCCCGGTATTCTCTTTGAATACGGGTGTTCTTTTCCAGTTCTATATTTACCAGTGGATTGTATACCTGTGCTCTTTGAAAGGCAGGAAGGGTATACAATAATCCCGTGGTAGGATCGGAAACCGGTCCGATTGGCGCTGCCGCAATAGCGCCGCCAACACCTTTTTCAGCATCCGGTAATTCTGCCCTGTAAGCATTTAGTGTCAGTCCGAATCTTAAAGCTTTAGAC
>CAXTDO010000177.1:0-9153 GCA_964242315.1 uncultured Flavihumibacter sp. | reverse complement strand
ACAATTAACCATTAACCATTAACAACTAACCATTAACAACTAACCATTGCTTTTCACTCTCCCCGCGCCGATGTATCTTTTTACAAAATAATCTTCTCCCAAATCACTGATCATTACGCCGCTGGAAAGGGACGCATGCACAAATTTATTGTTAAGCAGGTACACGCCTACATGTGAGATGCCACCGCGTGTGTTGAAAAAAACCAGGTCGCCCTCATGCAATTCGTACTTTTCAATGCGATCGGTGGTTTCGAACTGCTCTCTTGCTGTACGTGGAAGAACAATGTTAAAAACTGCTGCCAATAGTCCTGCTGAAAAAGCGGAGCAGTCAATGCCTTTTTTGGTGGCGCCGCCATAACGGTAAGGCGTGCCATACCATTCTTCCATATAATTTAGCAGGCTGGCATTACCCAGCGCCTCCACAGGCACATCCGTTAACAACGCATATTTGAATTGCAACCAGGTACTGGTTTCAATCGTACCGGTAAAATTAAGATTTGTGTAGCCGGGAGCCATCCTTTCCACCCCTTCGCCTGAAGTAGGCGCTCTTTTATAAACTCTCTTGCTTGATAACGTTGATGAGCCTACCGAAGCGTTGGCTATGGGTCTTGCATTCTCATTACCGGCAAGCCGCCTTGCAGCACTGCATGAAACGGTAAAAACCCCAATCGTTATCGCATAAATTAAACCTCTTAACAAAATAGGCGGAATGCTGTTTTAATTAGAGAATAACGTAAAAATAGAGCAGGATTTACAGGATTAAAAATTATTTTCAGAATTTCCGGGCTGAGTATCGCGTTGAATCTGTTAATTATGATAATAAAATTCTAAGATTAAGGGTTGAAGCAGGATTTACAGGATTAGAATTTATTTTCAGAATTTTGCGGTAGGCGTTAATGGTACAACCGAGTTATTGTCCGGAAATTCAGAAAATCAATTCTAATCCTGTAAATCCTGCTTCGAGAAAAAAATTATTTCAGAGTCTCCAAACTTTTGGTCCGTTAAATCAATCAACGAAATTCTGAAAATAATTTCCAATCCTGTAAATCCTGCTCCGATGTGGATAGTATGTGACAAGCTTCTCTCGAAACAATGCGATTATGTTGATTATTTTGTGGCTTATTAAATCAGTTTTGATACATGCAATTTTCTCATCTTCACGTTCATACACAATTTTCATTACTTGATGGAGCAGCGTCTATTCAAAACCTGTATAAAAAAGCTATTACCCATAAAATGCCTGCTCTGGCCATCACCGACCATGGTAATATGTTTGGCGTTTTTGAATTTGTAAAGCAGGCGTATAACTATAAAAATGAAGATGGTACACTGAAAGTAAAGCCTATTGTAGGTTGTGAATTCTATATCACGGAGAACCGTCACCGCAAACAATTTGCGAAGGACGACAGGGATCCCAGGTATCACCAGATCTTACTGGCAAAGAATGAAATTGGTTACCGCAACCTCATCAAACTTACTTCTCTTGGCTATATCGAAGGGATGTATTCCAAGTATCCCCGTATTGATAAAGAGCTCATTCATTTGTACCATGAAGGCCTTATCGCTACTACCTGTTGCCTGGGTGCACTGGTTCCTCAAACCATCTTAAAAAAAGGAGAAGATGACGGTGAAGATGAATTTAAATGGTGGCTGAATATCTTCCAGGAAGATTATTATGTAGAATTACAGCGCCACGGAATACCAGACCAGGACAAGGTTAACAAATCACTCATAAAATATGCAAAAAAGCATAATGTTAAAATCATTGCTTCCAATGACTCGCATTATGTAGATCAGACGGATTATGATGCGCACGACATTCTACTATGCATCAACACCGGCGAAAAATGGGCTACTGAAAAGCTAACGGACTTTTCAGACGACGATGTCTCTTCCAAAAACAAACGCTTTGCTTTTCCAAACGACCAGTTTTATTTCAAGGATTCGGCAGAGATGGCAAAGATCTTTGACGACATTCCTGAATCTATCGATAACACCAATGAAATTGTTGATAAAGTAGAGCTACTCGATTTAAAAAGAGACATCCTGCTGCCGAACTTTGTGGTGCCAAAAGAATATCCAACCCAGGATGCTTACCTCGAACATATTACCTGGATGGGCGCCAAAGAACGCTATCATGAAATGACCCCTGAAATAGACGAACGCATCCGCTTTGAACTGTTTACGATTAAAACGATGGGCTTTGCCGGCTACTTTTTAATTGTGAGTGACTTTATTAAAGCAGGGAGGGAACTGGGGGTATTTGTGGGACCGGGACGTGGTTCGGCGGCAGGTAGCGTAGTGGCGTTTTGCATTGGCATTACCAATATTGACCCTTTAAAATATAACCTGCTGTTTGAACGGTTTTTAAATCCTGACCGTAAGAGCATGCCGGATATAGATACCGACTTTGATGATGAAGGACGTCAAAAAGTGATTAATTATGTGGTAGACAAGTATGGTAAGAACCAGGTGGCACAAATCATCACGTACGGCACTATGGCAGCCAAAAGCAGTATCAAGGATGTGGCGCGCGTGATGGACCTTCCCCTGGCCGAATCCAACGCGCTGGCTAAGTTAATACCCGATCGGCCAGGGATCACATTGAGGCGTGTTTTAAAAGCGCCTCTCACTGCAAAAGATGGTGAGAAATCTCTGGCAGAGAAAGAAGGTTTGATGTCGGAGGATATGGAGCTTGTAAAAAAGATGCGTGAGATCTATAACGGCACCAGCATTCAAAGTAAGATACTGCATGAAGCGGAAATTCTGGAAGGATCGGTTCGTAACACGGGCATTCATGCGGCAGGTATCATCATCGCTCCGAGGGATCTGACAGATCTTATTCCTGTAGCCACCTCGAAAGAATCGGAACTATGGGTAACACAGATCGATGGAAGCATCATTGAAGAAGCCGGTGTTATCAAGATGGACTTTCTCGGCCTGAAAACATTAAGCATTCTTAAAACGGCATTGGAACTTATAAAAGAAAACCACGGCATCAGCATCAGCATCGACGAGTTGGAGCTCGACGACGCTAAAACATTTGAGCTCTATCAAAAAGGTGAAACGAACGGTACCTTTCAGTTTGAAAGTACCGGCATGCAAAAATACCTGCGCGATCTGAAACCTGATAAATTCGATGACCTTATTGCGATGAACGCGCTATACCGTCCGGGACCACTGGCATACATTCCCAACTTTATTGATCGCAAACATGGCCGTGAAAAAATCAGTTATGATCTTCCCATCATGGAAGAAATCCTTAAAGAAACTTATGGCATTACGGTATACCAGGAACAGGTGATGTTGTTGTCGCAGAAAATAGCGGGTTTTGGCAAGGGCGATGCGGACGTACTACGCAAAGCCATGGGTAAGAAGCAAAAGTCGGTGCTTGACAAAATGAAGGAACAGTTTATAAAAGGAGCCACAGCCAACGGACATCCTGCCGATAAGCTGCAAAAGATCTGGGCCGACTGGGAAGCCTTCGCTCAGTATGCTTTCAATAAATCGCATTCCACCTGTTATGCACTGGTGGCTTACCAGACAGCTTATCTTAAAGCGCATTATCCGTCTGAATACATGGCCGCCGTGCTGAACCACGCGGGCGCGATCGAAAAGATCACTTTCTTTATGGAAGAATGCAAGCGAATGGGACTAACCGTTTCCGGTCCGGATGTGAACGAATCTAAAAGAGGGTTTGCCGTAAACAAAAAGGGTGAGATACGTTTTGGAATGAGCGGCCTGAAAGGTGTGGGTGAAGCAGCTATTGAAAGCCTTATTGCAGAAAGGATTAAAAACGGTCCTTTTAAAAATATGTTCGACCTGATCAAAAGGGTGAACCAGCGGTCGGTCAACAAAAAATCGCTGGAAAGCCTTGCTTATTCGGGAGCCTTTGACTGCTTTAAAGAACTGCATCGCGCACAGTATTTCCATATTCCCGAAGGTGAATCGAGCACGGGATTGGAGAAGATCGTTAAGTTTGGGAACGTTTACCAGACAAGTATCACACATAGCACCCACAGCCTTTTCGGCGACCTGCAGATGCCGGAAATCAGCACGCCTAAAATTCCTTATTGCGAACCGTGGAGTCTTACCGAACTGCTTGATCATGAAAAAGATGTAACGGGGATGTTTATGAGCGGACATCCCCTTGATAATTTCCACTTCGAAATAAAGCATTATAACATCACAACGCTGGCTGAATATAATGAAATTAAAGAAGCTTTGCACCTACAGGCCAATCCCGGCAGGCCTCTTCGCATTGCCGGACTGGTAGTGGAAGCACAGCACCGTGTTACTAAAAATGGCAAGCAATTCGGCTCTTTCACCCTGGAGGATTACAGCGGCAAAAGTGAATTTATCTTGTGGAGCGAAGAGTATGTAAAGTTTTCAAACTACCTGGAGAAAGGAAAGAACATTTATATCTGCGGTGTGTTCAGGCAGCGGTATAATAAAGCGGAATATGAATTCAAGGTGGAGAAAATGACCTTGCTGGAAACCATTAAACAAATGCTTACCAAACAGTTAGTCCTTGATCTTGAGGCGAGGCATCTGACTGCCTCGCATATTAATTTCATAGAAGAAAACGTTAAGAAATTTCCAGGGCGTTCGTCGCTTAAGTTTAATATCACGGAACCAAAGGAACAACTGAAGATAAGTTTATATACAATGGAGAACGGTTTTTTGATGAATGACGAAATGGCTTCTTTTTTATTTGAAAACCCCGAGATGGAAGTGCAGGTAGTGTCTTCGTAGAAGATGGGGCACGAAGGCACAAAGAAGCACAAAGACTTGGTAATTGTACGAAGAATTTTCTTTGTGCTTCTTTGCGCCTTCGTGCCTTTGTGGCGCAAGAAATGCCAGGAGTACAGTGCAAACAAATTGGATGTATCTTTGTAATCAATAAGAAGCTACAGAGAAAATAACATTTTTAATAATAAATTTAAATTGAGTTTTATGGCAGCAGAATTCACCGACGCAAATTTTCAGGATGCAGTTCTTTCATCAGATAAATTATCAGTGATAGATTTTTGGGCAGAATGGTGTGGTCCTTGTCGCGCTATTGGTCCGGTTATCGAAGAATTATCAAAAGAATATGATGGACGGGTAAACATAGGTAAAGTTAATGTAGATAATAACCCACAGGTTTCCATGAGTTATGGTATCACCAGCATTCCGGCGATACTGTTTGTAAAAGATGGTAAAGTAGTAGACAAATTGATAGGCAGTCAGCCAAAATCTAATTTTGTCAAGAAGATAGAAGCGAATATTTAATTAGCAATCAGTCATTGTATATCAACATACTAGTTTCAAGCCTGCACTTTAAAGTGCAGGCTTTTTTATTTTCTGAACCGTTGATGGAAATGATTAAGGGATTAATATGAAACGATCTTAAGGTATTTGGTGGTTAACATCATATCATATCAATCCCTTAGTCATTTCTATCAACGGTTCAAACAACAGTTCACACTACCCGATAAGTATTCCCGCGATAGTAGCTGAAAGATAGGACGCCAGCGTACCGCACAAAAGCGCCCGCATTCCAAGACGGGCAAGGTCGCCCTTGCGTTCAGGGGCTATCTCCCCTATACCGCCGATCTGCATCCCTACTGAACTGAAATTCGCGAATCCGCATATGGCGAAACTTACTATCATCAGGCCTTTTGGCGTTAAATGCTGCTGCACACCGTGAGTGAGGTCAAAAAACGCTACAAACTCATTGATTGTTAATTTTTTGCCCATTAATGTCGCTACAGAAGCTACATCCTGTTCGGGCACACCCATCGCCCAGGCTATGGGATAAAATATTTTACCAAACAGCCAGTCGAGTGACAATGCAAAATCAAGATGCATCCAGACTCCTATCTTGCCTAATAAAAAATTTACCAGCGTTATCAGTGCTATAAAACCGATGATCATAGCAATAACATTAATAGAGATTCGCATGCCATCGCCAGCGCCATGAGAGATGGCATCTATCACATTTCGGTAAGGCGTTTTAACTTCCAGCTTTACTTTGCCCATCGTTTCGCTTTCTTCAGTTTCAGGATACACTATTTTTGAGATCACCAGGGCGGCAGGGGCTGCCATAAGGCTTGCCGTGAGTAAGTATTCCGCTTTGGCACCGAAGTTCACATACACTATCAAAATGCCACCGGCAATACAGGCCAGGCTGCCGCTCATGGAAGCGAGGAGTTCACTCATCGTCATGCCTTTCAAGTATGGCCTGATCATCACCTGCGCTTCTACCTGACCTACGAAAGCGCTTGCAACATTACTTAAAGCTTCGGCACCGCTTACCTTCATTACGACATTCATTGCCTTTGCGATAACAGATACAATCCGTTGCATGATACCTACATAATAAAATATAGCTACAAGAGCGCAAACAAGTATAATCGTTGCTGTTACATTGAAGGCAAAAATAAAAGCGCCCGGAGCGCTGAAAGGAACGGAGCCATCACCAGTTGGAGATGACACGTATACCCCACCATAAACAAAGGATGCACCTGCTTTAGCAAATTCCTCAATATGTCCGATTTGTTTGCCTATCCATTGAAAGAAGTTTGTTACCGGTCTTACCTTAAGCACCAGTACCGCAATAAGGATCTGTAAAGCGAGTCCGCTGAGCACTAGCCGTATGTTGATTCTTTTTTTGTTGTTTGAAAAGAGAAAAGCGATACCTAAGATTAAAAGAATCCCAAACAGTCCCTGGAAACGTTGCATATTCTAGTCGGTTTTGGCTATGATGTTGAAAGATAATGTTTTTTTGATAACCGCGTAGAACGGCCGGTCTGAACCTTGATTTACCTGATTAAAGGATTATCCGGATAAAAGGATGCCCGCATCAAGACAATCTTTTAATCAAGCAAATCAAGGTTCAAGATGATTACAAATTACGTTACACAACTTCTCTAAACATTCTAACTTTGCATAATAAATAAACTTAATGGCAACATTAATGTTGTTATAACGGAACTTAACATTAACTGATGAACACCGAACTCCCCATCGAAACACTGATCACACGCGAGCCGGACGAAGACTTAAAAAAAGCCGGTTACAAAATTATCAACCACGAAAGGATTACTCCCGAAGAAGGGGTAATGCTTTTTGAAAAAGGCAGCCTCTCCTATCTCGGCGCCCTCGCTAATTACGTTCGTGAATGCCTTCATGGTGACAAAACCTACTTCAACCGCAACTTTCATATCGAACCTACAAATGTTTGCGTCTTCTCCTGTAAATTTTGCTCATATTCAAGACTGTATGCCAACCGGGATGAAGGCTGGGAACTAAGCATTGACCAAATGCTGGACATCGTGAAAAGTTACGACGGCAAGCCGGTCACAGAGGTTCATATTGTCGGTGGCGTTCATCCGAAGCTGAATCTGGCTTATTTTGCCAAACTGCTTACCAAGATCAAGCAAGTCAGACCCGAACTGCATATTAAAGGCTTCACCCCGGTAGAACTGGACTATATGTTCCGCAAAGCCAAAGTATCCGTTGAAGACGGAATGAAAATTTTGCACGAAGCCGGACTGGATTCACTACCAGGCGGCGGCGCTGAAATATTTCATCCGGAAATACGCCGGATCATCTGCGATGATAAGGTAGATGCCGAAGGCTGGCTGCACATCCATAAAGCCGCTCATGATTTGGGAATGCACTCGAACGCTACCATGCTGTACGGACATATCGAAAAATACCACCACCGCATCGATCACATGGAGCGACTGCGCACATTGCAGGACAGCACGCATGGTTTCAATACCTTCATCCCGCTGAAATTCAGGAACAAGAACAACGACATGAGCAATATAAAAGAAAGCGGCATCATTGAAGACATGAAAGTATATGCAGTCGCTCGTTTGTACCTGGATAACTTCCTGCACATCAAAGCTTACTGGCCGATGCTGGGCAGGCAACATGCGCAATTATCCCTTTCTTTCGGTGTCAACGACATCGATGGAACTATTGACGACTCAACGAAAATTTACTCCATGGCAGGCTCCGAGGAGCAGACGCCGGCTATGTCAACCGCTGAACTCGTAACGCTGATAAAGCAGGTCCGCCGTAAGCCTGTGGAGCGCGACACGCTTTATCATGAAATCCGTGATTATACAGATGTAGCCATAGAAGAGATAGCAATGAATCCGTTGTTGAACTAAATGCTTTTGGAATTTACTCCCAGCTTCTTTATTTTTGCACTCCTTTTAAAAGGAACGGCTGCGTAGCTCAATTGAATAGAGCATCTGACTACGGATCAGAAGGTTTCAGGTTTGAATCCTGACGCGGTCACAGAGAGCAGTACTAAAACGAACTAAAAGCCAGCAAAACACTTGATTTTGCTGGCTTTTTTGTTTTTAGGGTACCAATGAATATCAAAACGTTTCACTGATTTGGTGAACTGGTCGGGACCAATCATGAATTTTCGAAGAATAGGTCTCGAATTCTGAAAACCCTTATCCAGCTTGACCTGTATGAATTTAAGACAAGTCGAACATCTTCATTTAGCTTATTTTCCAGCAGTTCTCCCGGGTTGGTTCACCACCATTAATGGCCCGAAAAAAAATGACTTATGGAAAAGAAACACACTTTTGCCTTATTATCGATTATCAGGCGAAGCAAACGAACCGAAGTATCGACAAAGACGCTGGTTCTCCCTGAAAAATGGATGCCGGGCTTTGGCCGGGTTAAGGGTAACGGTGAGGAATCGAAACGGCTTAACCTGGGAATCCTGAACTTTGAACACCAGGCACGTGAAATCTACCACCGTTTTATTGAGCGGGCAAAAATCATCACACTTTACACCATTAAAAACGAACTATTTGGAATGGACCACAACTACGAATGCTTCTGGAGCAGTTTCGGCTAGTGGTGAAAGACTTGGTTGCAAAAGCCAACCTAAGTTATTCTGGTGGAGCAGTAAGAAATTGGGGTGTGACCGAACAGCACCTGGAAGAATTTCTGTTAAAGCATTATCATGTCACCGACCTTACCTTCAAACAACCGGATCAAAGATTCATTGCAGATTTTAAATGGTTTGCTAGAACAAACTGGGCATGTGGTAACAACGCCGCTTTAAAACACATTCAACGAATCAGGAAGGTTGTGAAAAGTGCCGTATCAAAGAATCGGCTGGTAAAAGATCCC
>CAXTDO010000176.1:0-9220 GCA_964242315.1 uncultured Flavihumibacter sp. | reverse complement strand
CTGCTCTGAGTAAGAACTGTAATCATTCTGGCCTTTGTAGTAGATACGCTGGCTATTGAAGTTAGCAGTTCTGTTAACCGCGAAGCTAAAAGCACCACTTCGCCAGTTGTTGTTGCTGGTATTAAAACCCGTTACTATACCGGAAGTGCCGAAATTGAATGAACTACTTTTATCTGAGGCAGAAGTACCTCTGAAATCAGCTTTATTATTTATGAAATTAAAACCGGGACTTAATATGATTTCTCCGGTTTTATATAACCCCAGGCCGGCAGGATTCATAAAAGTGGCGCTGATATCTCCGCCCAGGGACCCCATCGCACCACCTAATGCCTGGTTGCGGGCTGTTCCATTAGGGGTGAGCCATGAATAACGGATGGCATCTTCCGGTACCTGTGCCATAGATCTCATGGCTACCAGCATACATACAAACACTATACGTGTAAACTTCATACGATTATTTTCTAATGATTCAAGATGATAAAAAAAGGAGGAAACAGTTTTAAGCTTACTTAAACCAGTTTTCCTCCCTATTTAATTATTTCCTTTCCAATAAATTAAATTCTTTCATTACCGTGGAGGCCTGCTTACACCACCACCGCTGCTGCTTCCACTACTACTGCTTCCTGATGATGAGGAAGATGGAGCAGAAGGAGTATAAGACCTGGTCGGCGCTTCATAAGTACTTCTTGGGGCAGTATAAGTATTGTTAGTACTGTTACTGTTCATGCTCCTGGTGTTATTACTATTGGTGGTATTGTAGTAAGTATTTCCTGAAGCAGGCATTCTCCTGCTATTTGTGCTATTATTGGAGTTGGAATTATTATAACGTCCGCCCATGTACACGTTGTTAGGACGGGAAACATTAGTGCTTGTATTTCTATCCAGGTAGCGGCTACTATTACTATAGTTGTTGTTAGTATAGCTGTTTGGATTAAATGCCCTTGGACGGCTTACCGGCGACGCAGCGGTACCACCTTTATCGATGATAACCACACCACCACCATATCCTCCGCCATAGAAACCACCACCGTAGTATGGATTGTAGTAATTAAAAGTATTATAAGGATTGTAATAACTATTCCAGTAATAGTAACTGTTCCAGGGAGAATAAATGTTGCTGTAGCTGTTATATCCCATGGAATTATAGTAGCCATTGTATATGCCGTAGTCGTTATAAGCACCCATACGGAGACTGGAACCTATGCTCATACGTAAAAAACGGTCGTTACGGTAAGCATCATAATCATCATAAGAATTGTAGCTATTGGCCTGCTGGCGTTGAGCGCCCGTGTAACGCTGGGGATTGCTGTTACCGGCTACGTAATCGTCATCATTTCCTTGAGCCTGCGCACGTACTTTGCCTGGAGAGTAATATACATCGTCTGGTGTCTGACCCATTTTATAGGCTGTTGAACAACTACTTAAGGCCGCAACACCTAAGGCCAGAAATAGAATTTTCGTGTAACTGTTGCTCATGGCAATTATATTTATAGTTTTAAAATTTACTTTTGCGACTTTACCCATTAAAGTTACAACAAATAATTTTGCACTATGTTGAAAATTTATCTGAGATATTGTTAAATATTTATAAGCGGTTAACAAGCAAAATGCCGTCAGAAGCTTAGATGGCACCGGAAGTTTACAAGCCATATAAACAGTGTGTGATTATCTTAAAATACGGTAACAAATTCTATAAGCATGAGTAAAGAGATAACAAGCAGGAAACAGGATTATTCCCAATGGTATAACGACCTGATAATTAAAGGCGCCCTGGCAGATTATTCGCAGGTACGGGGATGCATGGTGATCAAGCCTTACGGTTTTGCCTTGTGGGAAAACATGCGGGATCAATTAGATAAAATGTTTAAAGAAACCGGGCATGTAAACGCCTACTTTCCATTATTTATCCCAAAGAGTTATTTAAGCAAGGAGGCGGCTCATGTGGAAGGATTTGCAAAAGAGTGTGCAGTAGTAACTCATTACCGTTTAATGAGCGATCCCAACGGAGCTGGATTGATTGTTGACCCGGACGCTAAACTGGAGGAAGAACTCATTGTAAGGCCTACCAGTGAAACAATTATATGGAATACTTATAGAGATTGGATACAATCTTACCGCGACCTGCCGTTGCTGATCAACCAATGGGCCAATGTGGTAAGATGGGAGATGCGTACCCGGTTATTTCTCCGTACTGTAGAGTTTCTCTGGCAGGAAGGCCATACGGCTCACGCTACCTCACAAGAAGCCATCGAAGAAACGGAGAAAATGCTTCATGTATACGCCGACTTTGTAGAAAACTGGATGGCCCTTCCCGTTATAAAAGGTGTTAAAACTGAAAGCGAGCGATTTGCAGGCGCCGTTAATACTTACTGTATCGAAGCGTTAATGCAGGATGGTAAAGCATTGCAGGCAGGAACATCGCATTTCCTCGGTCAAAATTTTGCAAAAGCCTTTGATGTAAAGTTTTCAGATAAAGACAATAAGCTCGATTATGTTTGGGCAACCAGTTGGGGAGTAAGCACCAGGATGATCGGCGGCCTGGTCATGGCCCATGGTGATGACGAAGGACTGATTCTGCCGCCCAAGATTGCACCCGTTCAGGTAGTGATCATTCCCATTTTTAAAGGGCCAGATCAAAAAGCCGTCATCGATGAAAAAGCCGCCGAACTGATGCAACAACTAAAGAGTGCAGGAGTAAGGGTTAAGTATGACAACAGCGAACATACAAGACCGGGATGGAAGTTTGCAGAATATGAGATGAAAGGAGTTCCGCTGCGTATTGCGATCGGTCTGCGTGATATAGAAAATAATTCCGTTGAGGTAGCGCGTCGCGATACCAGGTCAAAAACTACCCTGCCACTTGACGGCCTTACCGCACGGATATCCGCATTGCTGGAAGAAATACAGTTGAATATGTTCAACAAGGCAAAGGATTTTCGCGATTCGCATATTATTAAAGCAGACACCTGGAATGAGTTCGAGCAGGCGCTGAAAGGTGAGGGTGGTTTTGTTGCAGCCCACTGGGATGGAACGATAGACACGGAAGCCGCCATTAAGGAAAAATCCAAAGCAACCATCAGGTGCATCCCTTTGGATAATGTTCAGGAAGAAGGATCCTGCATCTTAACCGGTAAGCCCAGCTCACAGAGGGTTTTGTTCGCCAGGGCGTATTGAGCTGCCAAAGCACACGATATGTATCTACAGCTAACCTACACAAACATTATAAAATGGATGGAAGAACATTTGTTATCATGTCCTTTCAAAAAGTACCTGCACATAGATTGTCCCGGATGCGGATTCCAGAGAAGTTTCATAGCATTACTGAATGGTGACCTTCAAACAAGCCTTTCTCTTTACCCGGCAACCATCCCGATTTTAATAATGATCCTATTTACTGCGCTTCATCTAAAATATAAGTATCTGCATGGGGCAACGCTCATAAAATATTTACAGCTAATTATCGCAATTGTAATAGTGGTATTTTATATTTACAAGATAATACACCTTAAAATAATCACTTAATGGAAAATCGAAACGAGTTTCGCGACAATCAGTATGCCGGTAATACACCTGTTGCGCTGCCTAATTCAACTGCAGTGCTGGTACTGGGAATTATATCCATTGTGTTCGGTATGTGTTATGGTGTTATAGGGTTGATTTGCGCAATCATCTCATTGGTTTTATATTCGAAAGATAAAAAGTTATACATTCAAAGCCCACAGTCTTACACGCCGTCCTCTTACAGCAACCTTAAGGCAGGACGTATCTGTGCCATAATCGGATTGATCACCTCGGCTATCTGGTTTGTTATATTTGCAGCCATCATCGCATTTTCCGGTATGGCATTTCTCACCGATCCGGAGCATATCTTTAATCAGATCCGTTAAGTCAGGTATAGGGTATGAGGTATGAGGTATGGGGTATGGGGTATAAGGTTAAACCCAGAAGGGGTGATATGACTATAGCAATGAACGAATGTTTACATGGAACCCCGAAGGGGTGGCATTATTGCGAAAAATAACGCCACCCCTTCGGGGTTCGCGTTAATAATTCAAATGTTTTCCATAATCATATCACCCCTTCGGGGTTTTACCTCATACCACATACCTCACACCCCATACCTGCCCTACACTTCTTCCTTCGAAGTAAGGTAATTGTAATCAGACAGCAGTACATTTAAAAATGTTATTGCATCCATGCTGTTGTTGGTAATGTTTAATGTTTCACTGATTTTTTCAGCAGCTTTTTCAGCAATGTTTGGATTGCCTGAATTTCTTGAAATGATGATTACTTCTTTAATAAGTTGTATATCCTCATCTACCATAGCAGTAACCTGGGGATAGGTAACAACGTAATCTACCGGTTGCGTTGGTACGTAAAAGGTTTGATGGAAATGTGTTCTTGGCTCCGTTTTAATAACGGCCGTGCCTGCCACCATATCTCCCAAACGTTGTTTACGTTCGCTTGCGGCAATACAGATGATGCCACACAGGTAAAAGGATAACGACATGTCTACCAGCCTGAAGATCCACCGGATAAGGTATTGTCCAATCGTTGGTTTAGCGCCATTGATACTAAGTACTTTAATTTTCATAACCTTTTTACCGATCGTTTGTCCGTTCATAAAAACTTCGGAAGCAAGATTGTAAACATAAACCGGTAAATAAAAAATGAAAGTTATCCAGGTATAATGACCCATGAAACGGCCGGTTGCCAAAGCAATTGCACCAAATACAAGAATTACTAAGTAAGCAAACAGAATCAATCCATCAATCAGGGTTGCCAATATGCGTTCTCCCAGGCTGGCAAGATCGTATTCCAATTCAATATTTTGAGTAGTGGTAATTTTGATGGTGTTCATACTGTAAGTTGTTATTTCAACCAAAGCAAACGTACAAAAACTAACTTAACACTACACATAAACCTTCTATACAAAACTTTATGGTAGGGAAAGGATTAAACAATTAAATTTACTTTGAATTCCTGTTTGCTACTTTAACCTTAAACTTTAAACGCTGACCAGTTCGCCTATGCGAGAAGCGCAATTTTTAAAACAGAATGCCGATAAGTGGAAGCAATATGAGCACGACATTCATCATTTTGACAACCCGGACACTTTTGCTGAACGGTTCGTAGAGCTTACTGACGACCTTGCGTACGCTAAAACATTTTATCCTGACAGTAACACGAGTAAATACCTCAACGGGCTAACCTCCCTGTTTCATCAGAAAATTTACAGGAACAAGAAAGAACCGCCCGCCCGGATACTAAGTTTCTGGCAATATGAATTACCTTTTTTATTCAGGCAGTATCACTGGCAGTTGCTCTATTCATTCCTGTTTTTTATAGTGTTTACTTTTCTGGGAGTTATATCTGCCAAATATGATGATTCTTTCATCAGGCTGATCCTTTCGGATAATTACGTAAATATGACCAACCAGAACATAGAAAAAGGCGATCCTTTCGGTGTGTACAAAACACAGGAAGAAACAAGTATGTTTTTCCAGATTGCATATAATAATATTCAGGTATCGTTTCTTGCTTTCGTACTGGGTATCACTTTTTCACTGGGTACCGTAATGCTTCTGATGCAAAACGGACTGATGCTTGGGTCTTTCGAGTATTATTTTTTTTCAAAAGGCTTAGGCTTACAATCCATTCCTGTTATTTTTTTACATGGAACGCTTGAAATATCGGCCATTGTAATTGCAGGTTGTTCCGGGCTGGTGCTGGGGAGCAGCTTATTATTTCCTAAAACTTACTCCCGGTGGCATTCATTGGTAAAAGGCGGAAGGGACGGAATGAAAATTGTTTTTGGCTTGATACCTGTTTTTTTAGTAGCAGCCTTCCTGGAAAGTTTTGTAACCCGACATACGAAAATGCCCCTGCCGGTAAGTTATTCCATTCTTGTACTTTCGCTCACCTTCATTATATGGTATTTTATTATTTATCCTATTAGATTGAACAGGCGTGTAGAAAACATCTTAAGCGAGGATAATCATTCAGAAGGTCAAAATTTCAAATTATGGCTGAACAAAAGATTGAATTCAGAAAAACCAGAGATTTCGGTGAAAATCTGAACGATACCTTCCTTTTCATAAGGCTTAATTTCATGCCCCTGTTTAAGTCATTTTTTGCTATCTGTGCTATTTTTATGCTCACTCAGGCCATCCTTAATGGTCTATATGAATCGGGTTACGGAACTATTCAACGGTTAATTTATAACAGGAACAGTTTTAGCTCAGCTTATAAAAACTATTTTTTTGATGTTCGATACTACATAATCCGGATAGTAAATTGGCTGACGTTGGTTTCTGTACAGGTATCATCAGGAGCTTATATAAAGTATTACGTTGAAAACAATGGCAGAAAACCGGGTATAGAAGACGTATGGAGTATATTCAGGAAATATTATTTCAAAGTCCTCTTTCAGAGTTTGCCAATAATTATTTTGGTAGCATTAGGGCTTGTTTTGTGTGTGGTACCCGGCATATACCTGTCGGTGGTTTTTATCCCTTTTTCAGTTATTGCCATAGTGGAAGATACCAGTCTGGCAGATACCTATTCGCGTTGTTTTGCACTCATCCGTAACAATTTCTGGGTATCATTTTTAATATATTTTGTAACAATCATTATCTGTTTAATCGGTACAACATTAACCGGGTTAATCATATCCGCAGTTATGGGATTCGTTAACTATTTTACCAGTTATAACCTTACTGCTGCCGTTAGAATGTTAACTTCATTCTTTGGTATTTTTTACTATTGTTATTTTGTTATCGTTGGTGTGAGCGTGGCGCTGCAATACTATAACCTTGCGGAAGAAAAAGACGGATCAGGCATAATGGATCGTATAAATAAGATAGGATATCATAAAGATGCTATTGACAACGGAGGTGAAGAATATTAATCAACTAATTCGCATTGTAATGTTTCGGTATTTGTTCCTGTTAACTTCAATATTTTTTTCCCTGTTGGTTCGGGCACAGGAGCAGGTAAACTATGATACATCTTCAGTTGCGGTAAGAAATTTCAGCGCTTCATCTATTGAAAAGTATAAGGCCGACCCGGCATTTCAATATAGTGTTGAAGTTGAAAAACCCAGATCATGGTGGCAACGATTCTGGAGCCGGTTCTGGGAAAAAATTGGTAACATGCTTGGCACTGAAAGCGGCATGCAAACCACAAAAGTTGTTCTTATTACCATCTCTATCATTATCCTGGTTGGCTTTCTTATTATATTTTTGGGAATGGGGAAAGGCGGATTATTTGGTAAGAAAAACAAGAATGATCCGCTTGCTTATTCCGTGATGGAAGATGATATCCATGCCATTAATTTCGAAACTAATATCGAACTTGCCATAAGTAACAGAAATTTTCGATTTGCGGTGAGGCTTTTATACCTGCAGGCTTTAAAAAATTTAGCCGATGCCGGTATCATAAACTGGCAGCTTAACAAAACCAATACCGCCTACATCAATGAACTGAATGGTAAAAATTATCAGCCCGATTTCCGTAAGCTGACGCTTCAGTTTGAAAGCAACTGGTATGGCGACCTGCCTATAAATGCAGATGAGTTTGCGACAGTAAGAGATCAGTTTAACCAGTTTAATCGAAAATTATCGTGAAAGGTTATAAGCGATTTATAATAGTGATCATCGTTTTGCTTGCGGTTTATATTGCTGCAGAAATGCATCGTCCTGAAAAAATTGACTGGAAAGTGACACTTTCTGCAAAAGACAAAAATCCTTACGGAGCTTATGTTTTATTCCGGCAATTAACCGACCTGTTTCCAGAAGCAACTATCAATACCTACCATTTGCCGGTTTACAATCAGTTAAACAATTTTACAGATACTAACACCGCTTATATACTTATTGAACCTGCCAAGCTTCGATTGTCGTCCGAAGATATTCAGCAACTACTGGATTATGTTGTTACAGGGAACTACGTTTTTATTGCTTCGGCTTATGTTAGCGATGAACTGATGGACAGTTTTAAACTGGCAACAAAAACCAGGTTTGAACTGCTTGATAAAGGATCGTCTACGGTTAATTTTAAAAATCCCGCGCTACGTGCCGAAAAAAATTATGCCTATCAACGTATGACGCTTGACAGGTATTTTAATAAGTATGATACTGTTAATTCAGTTGTGTTAGGCAATAATCAGTTTAATGATGCTAATTTTATCAAGATGCCTTATGGTGAAGGCGCTTTTTTTATTCATCCCCTGCCGTTATGCTTTAGCAATGATTTTTTGCTGACAGACGAAAATGCCGATTATACCGCAAAAGCGTTGTCGTACCTCCCGAAAAATATTCATACTTTGTTATGGGATGAATATTATAAAGACGAAAGTAATACCCAAACACCTTTTAGATATATCTTAAGTAACCAATGGTTAAAACTTGCTTTGTATACAGGCTTACTGGCAATTGTATTATTTGTATTCTTCGAAATGAAGCGTAAACAAAAGATCATACCGATGATTGACCCATTGCGAAACAGTACGCTTGACTTTGTACAGACAGTTGCAAATGTATATTTCAACAAACGCGATAATAAAAACATTGCTTTAAAAAAGATCAGTTATTTTCTGGAATCAATTCGTTCTGGTTTCAATTTGCCTACCAACTACCTTAACGAAGAATTTGTTGCGGCCCTGTCAAAAAAAACCGGGGTCACGGCAGAAGAAATTACCGGGCTGCTGCAACTGATAGAAGTAATTCAAACTGAAGCTTCTGTTAGTGATCAGCAATTATTAGAGTTAAACCGACAGATAGATTATTTCAATAATAGATTGAATGATAAAGCAAGTTAGCGGGCAAAAATTTGGTCAAACATTAAAATGAAAAACAATATGGAGCAATCGGATAATTTACAAAGAACCGATCTAAGTGGTTTAAGCGGGGCAATTGATCGTGTAAGGTCAGAGATTGGTAAAGTGATTGTAGGCCAGGTAGCAATGATCGACTTTTTGCTGGCCGCCATTCTTGCTGACGGGCATGTACTGATAGAGGGGGTTCCGGGTGTTGCAAAAACGCTTACTGCAAAGTTGCTTGCCAAATGCATCAGCGTTGACTTTTCACGCATTCAGTTTACGCCCGACCTGATGCCGAGCGATGTGTTGGGCACATCCGTTTTCAATCCGCAAAATTCTTCGTTCCAGTATAAAAAGGGTCCGGTTTTCAGCAACATTGTTTTGATCGATGAGATCAAT
>CAXTDO010000175.1:0-9231 GCA_964242315.1 uncultured Flavihumibacter sp. | reverse complement strand
AAAACCTGCAGCGGGAAGATGTTCGTCCCATGGAAGAAGCTGTTGCATTCCTTTCCCTTAAGAACAGGTTTACGGTTGAAGAGATTGCTCTGCGTATAGGCAAATCAGGCCAATACGTTGCTCAGCGCATCAAACTTAACGATCTCATACAACCCTTTCAGGAAATTTTATTTGCAAACAAAATGAAGCTTACTGACGCCGTTAAGCTCTGCAAATTTCCTGAAACATCACAAAAGGAGATCTATAAAGACTGCAATATTCCCAAAGACTGGCAGAAAAGAAAAGACTGGCATATTAGTTATTTAGATAACTATATTAATGGACAGGAGCACGAACTTGATACGGCGCCATTTAAAACAGAGGATCCTGAGCTATATCCGGAAATGGGCCCTTGCAATACCTGTCCTTACAATTCACATTACAATAAATTATTGTTTCCCGAACTACAAAAAAAGAGAATCTGTCATAACGGAGTCTGTTTTGCAATTAAATGTAGCCGTAATTACCAGAAGGAAATTGAAAAGGTAATATCAGATCCAGAAATCCTACTTGTTTCAACATCATACTACTTAGACAATAAAGAAAAGGCAAAAATAAAAACAGCTGAAGCTTTAGGAGCACTTGTTCTCGAGCGTGAGATGTTTGAAACTTTAGATAGACCTGAAAAGCCCTTACCATGGGAGGAGTATTTAAAACAACACGATGATTGGACGGATGATGAAGACCTGGATGAAGAAGATCGTAAAAATGAATTCGATGACTGCAAATCGGATTGGGAGATGGAAAATGAAACTTACAATGAGAGTACCGCACAATACCAGGAAGCAAAGGAACAAGGAAAAATAAAAAAGGCATTTGTGATATGCGGACATCAAGAAGGCAAATACATTGAAATTATTTTAAAGAATAAAAAAGGTTCCCCTCTTCAAACCAGTTTTCAGGGAAACGAATCTATCGCTATAGACTTTGAAATTTCAGAAATACAAGATCGGGAAGAACGCAGCAAAGAACTGGACCTGGAAAAAATTTACATAAAATCCACCAACACATTAAAAGAAGCGGGTTTCATCAACTTTTATGACCCCCTGCTTGCAGAAGAATGGGTTGCGCTCACTTTAATGATTTTTGATAATTGTTACGGAGCTCGTGACCTGGCATACAAGACTTTCGGTATTGATAACGATTATAACCACTTTAAGCTATTCACCAAACTGTCGCAACTCGATTTAAATTCAAGTGCAGGAATTGAAAAGATATTGCCCATCCTTCGTACAGCCATCTTTGAAAAGCTGGTGCATAAAGATTACAGTAATTATTCAAAGTACGGCAAGGCGGCTGCAATGGAACGTATTGTCTCTCTTTGGATTCCGGCCAAACTCAAAACAATTCAGGAAGAACAAGCTGTTAAAGCAAATAAAAGAATTGCTAACGTTAACAGCCGCCTAAAATCACTTAAAGAGAAGAAAGCCGCCCTTACACCTAAAGAGCCTGCAGCTGCAAAAAAGTCCAAGGCTGTAAAAACCGATTCATAATACTTAATACTACAATCATGCAACACTCAATTAGCCAGGTGCAGGTTTTCTGCACCAACGAATACGGTCGCTTCAAAATTATCAATGGTAACCGGCAACTCAATGAAAAGAAAATAAAGCGGATCATACTCGACATTGAAAGTGGCATTGACGTGTTGCAGTATTATCCGATCACGGTAAAAGAAGTTAAAGACCGCCTGGAGATCATCGATGGCCAGCACAGGTTTTATATTTCAAAGAAGCTGAAGCGACAGATTCATTATATCCTGATGGAAGAAGACCGAAGCCTGCCTGATATTGCTAAAATTAATTCCAATACTGAAAAATGGAAGACCGCTGACTTTATCAACTGCTATATTCAGCAGGGTAATGAAAATTATAAAATGCTGCAGGAGTTTATGGATAAGTACGGATTTAACTCCACTGTTTCAATTAAACTATTGCAAGCTGGTAACCCAGGTACCGAATCCGGGCTGTTCAATTACGGTCATGATTTTCAACGAGGCCTTTTCAAAGTACAATATCCGGAAGTAGCTTACCAAACTGCTGAAAAGTGTAAATCATTTGAACCCTTCCTTCATTGGCGTGACAGAAATTTTATAATTGCCATCTTCCGGATCGATGCTGCAGGTAAAGTAACTATAGAAGATCTTCTTTCCAGGTATAAGAAAAACCCTGATAAACTACAGCGGCAGCCAGGCTTTAAGGAATATATCTTTCAGCTGGAGAGTATTTACAACATCGGTAAGCAGAACAGGGTAGTTATTTATTAATAACCATGACCCTCCAGGATCAAATATCCCTGCTTGACCAGTTTCTTAGAAGGGAACCTGATGCTACCGTCAAAGATTTTATAGACGCCATACAGGAAATTGAAATGGTTCAAAAAACAATCGACCGTTATGACACAAGAAGAACTGCAATTACGCCACAACAAACTGGTAGACCTGCTTCGTAAAATGCGGGGTGCACAACGTGAGTACTTTAAGTATCGCGCAACTACTGATCTGCAGGCGGCTAAACGATATGAACACGAAGTTGATAAAATGATTAACGAAGAAGTTAAAGCACAGAAATCAAACCAAAGGGAGCTATTCTAATGACAAAGTTATTTAATCATGAATGCTGGAGGGTTTGCCTCTTTTGTGGCTACCCAGTGAGTGTTCGGTTATCAAAGTTGTGTGAGCACTGTAAAAAGACACAACCATGAATCCCGCTGCAGGTAGATACATTAATTTGTCACAAAAATCAACTTTTATGAATTATTCCGACAAATTAAAAGACCCACGCTGGCAGAGGAAGCGCCTTGAGATACTCAATCGAGACGATTTTACATGTAAGCTCTGCCAGGATACAAAATCTACGTTGCATGTGCATCATAAAAAATATGAAGCAGGTAAAGATCCATGGGAGTATGAAAATGAAAACTTCGAGACCCTTTGCTATGTATGTCATTCGCTTATGGAAAGCTTGAAAAATGTAAACTATACGTTACACGCAGCCCAAAAGAAAGAAAGCGAAGCTTCGGATACCATTAAAATTTATGTAATTGGGACCAGGTCAACACACAATGGAAAAATTCTTTCAGTTCATCATTTCAATAAAAGAACAGAGATAACTGAAATGATTTGTGCTTTTGGTGAAGGTGACATGGAAACAATGAACAGCATGTTTTATCAATCGGAATGATCGGTGCAATATTTAACGGATTAAAAGAATCAATATGCCTAAAGATACTTTCTACTTTTCCCATGACTATAATGCCAGGACTGACCCAAAGGTCAAAAGGTTACTGGCCAGGCATGGGATTATCGGGTATGGCATCTTTTGGGCAATCGTTGAAGACCTGTACAATAATGCGAATGCATTGCCTTTGGATTACGAAAGCATTGCATACGACATGAGAGTGGACAAAAGCATACTTGAATCAGTCGTAAACGACTTTGATTTATTTGTCCTCGATGGTAATAGTTTTAGTAGCAACTCTATCAGGAAACGATTGGGTCAGCGGGACCAGAAGTCAGAAACCGCACGCCAGTCCGCCTTAAAACGATGGGAACGCAATGCCAATGCATCAGAAAAAAATGCGAATGCATTGCAACCGCTATCCGATAGTAATGCTATAAAGGAAAGGAAAGGAAAAGAAAAGAAAGTTGAAGAAAGTGCCATCAACAACCCATTTTTTGAAATGTTCAGAAGGGTTACCGGCAAACATATCTCAGACCAGGAACTGCTCGAGGAAATTTCCAGGTTTCAAAACAAGTATCCAAACATTCATCCAAATCAGGCAGGCGCTTTGATAAACGCATGGGCGTCCAATATCGGTTTAAAACCTGATAAGGCACCTGCAGGAAAAGAAATGGTATTTTAAAAATGATTAACGCACAACTACTTACTGGAAAAGGCATTGACCTTAAAAAACATAACTCGGGCAGCATTAAAACTTTGTGCCCGGAGTGCATCGATACCCGGAAGAACAAAAAGGATCTGTCTCTCAGCGTGGATATCGATGAAGGCCTGTACAACTGCCATCACTGCGGGTGGAGTGGCCGGGTGTTTGAGAAAAAGGTTCGAAACTATGTCAAACCATTACCCCGACTGGAAAAATTAGGCAAAAAGCTGCTTGAATACTTTGAGCAAACCCGGGGCATCAGCAATAACACCCTTCTTCGCCTGAATGTGACTGAAGCGTCCGAATGGATGCCACAGTTTGAAAAGGATGTTAATTGTGCCTGCTTCAACTACTACCGCGGGGCGGAGCTCGTAAATATCAAGTTCCGCGGACCGGATAAAAGCTTTAAGCTGGCAAAAGATGCCGAGCTTATCTTTTACAACCTCAACGCCATTTCTGGAGAAGATGAATGTGTAATCGTCGAAGGGGAAATTGATTGCCTGACCTTGCATGAATGCGGTATTTATAACGTTGTCAGCGTTCCCAATGGTGCCAGCAAGGGCAACCAGAAGCTAGAATACCTGGATAACTGCTGGTCTGATTTTGAAGGCAAAAAAAAGATCGTCCTTGCTGTCGACGCTGATGCTGCAGGCGCTTCTCTCAAAGATGAACTGGCGAGGCGCCTGGGTAAGGATAAATGCTTTATCGTTGAGTATCCGGAAGGCTGCAAAGACGCTAATGAAGTTTTACTGAAACATGGAAAGCAGGCAGTCAAAGATTTGATCGACCAGGCAACCGAATGGCCCCTGGAAGGTATTGTAATGATGGATGAAATGTTTCCCCTCATCACCGACTATTTTGAAAACGGATATCCAAAAGGGGCAGCTGCACGGGTACCAGGGTTTGACGAATTACTCACGTTTGCACCAGGACAGCTGACGATGATCACAGGCATGCCCGGATCTGGAAAGGATGAGTTCTCCAACTTGCTTATGGCATCCTTGGCAAAATACGAAGGGTGGCCCTGGGCGATCGCAGGCTTTGAAGAGCCACCGGCGATCAATGCCACCAAGCTTATGGAAAAGTTTGTCAACAAGTCCTTTGACTTTCGTAAGGATCCTTCACATCGAATTAATCAGCGTGACTTTGAGTATTCTGTGGCAATGGTTGATAAATATTTTTATTACATCAACATGGATGAGATTGACGCCACAATGGATGCCATTCTCGCAAAAGCCGAAGATCTGGTAAAAAAGAAAGGCATTCGTGGCCTTACCATCAATCCCTGGAACTGCATGGAGCATAAATATGAGAACAATGAAACGCAATATGTCAGCGAGGCCTTAACGAAGCTTATAAGCTTTTTAAAAAGGCACAACCTCCATGGATTTTTAATGGCGCATCCAACTAAAATGCAAAAAGATCGCATTACAAAAAAGTACGATGTACCTACTCTTTATTCTATTTCCGGTAGTGCACATTTCTTCAACAAGACACATAACGGTTTAACAATCCATCGAGATTATTCGACTAACACGGTTGATGTTTATGTTCAAAAAGTCAAATGGTCATGGCTTGGAAATTTAGGCTTCTGTAGTTTTCATTATGATGGTCTTACCAGACAATACCAGGTTATGGCACCTGAACACAAAGTACCGAACGATCTCGGGCCAGGTGCATGGAAGCCTGTTGTTTTATTTGATGGCGATAAAGAAGGGAATTAAGAATCACAAGGATGCCCGAATGCATGACGGCTGTGGGTTTGACCCCCACACTTGTTAAAACCACTCAGTAAGCTGTCGAAAGGCGGCTTACTATTTTAAAAATGTAAAATGAACTGGACCCTTGCACATATCGAAAAGTTGTATGCTCAAGGGAGGATCCGTGGTTACAAAATCATGTCTACGAAATCCACGCCGAAAACATTAAAGGGCCAACCTAAAAAGAAACACTCAAAGTATTCAGCTGTAAAAACGGAAGTTGACGGCATTGTTTTCGACAGCGCCAAGGAAGCGAGGCGCTATAAAGAACTGTTGCTGTTACGAAAGGCTGGGTATATTGGATTTTTGGAAATGCAGGTGCCTTTTGAATTAAATGCCGGCGGTACCCATTCATTAAAATATATTGCTGATTTTGTTTACCGGGATACCACAACCGGCAAAAGGGTCGTAGAAGATGTGAAAGGGTTTCGGACGGCTGTTTACCGCAAGAAGAAAAGGCTGATGAAGAAGCTTTACGGGATTGAAATTAATGAGGTTTGATCTAAGGAATATTGTCCACTAAAACGAATAAATTTGAACTAATGGGTTTCATGGCTTCAAGTGCAACTAAATTTTTCATTATAGATATCTTCTCATCTGTCGTGTATTGATCAATAAGGGGGTTCAGCGGTACTTCCTTTGAGCCATTAACTTTTGCCAATCTTTTTATATCAAGATAAAACTTGTTCATTAACTCTTCTTCTGTCATAATTGTTTTTTACAATATTATTAAATAAATAAGGCAAAATAGTTTTCAATTTTAATAAAATGAATATAAAAAACTACACATCAACCGTTCCGACATCAACATCAATAGTCAACATCGAGCGTTGTTTAGTGAAAGCCGGCGCCACTGACATAAGTAAAAAGTATTTGGAAGGGATTTGCACAGCAATAAGTTTCCGCATGGTGGTTAATTTGAAACCATTATTCTTTCAATTGCCGGCGAAAGTTGATGCATGTTTCAAAGTTTTATGGGCAGAAATAAAAAGACCGCAACCTGGTACTAAACGAAATATTCAGGAGCAAGCAGAACGAACTGCCTGGAAGATAATTTCTGACTGGGTAGAAATTCAACTGAGCATGATCCAGCTGGAGCAAGCTGAAGTTATTGAAGTGTTCTTGCCGTATGTTTATGACCAAGTTAAGGATCAGACTTATTTTCAGATGATAAAAGAGGGGAAATATAAGGCGCTTATTGGGAATTGAGGTCTAAATTTATAAAACTTGATCTAGATCAACTAAATTGCAACATTATTCACATTATGACTATTTGGCCCTAGTAAGTGTTAATATCCAAAAGAAACATTTTGTTTTTAATTGTAAGGCATTACATTTGAAAAGAAAAAGCCGGTAAGAATACCGGCCCATTCGTTGAGACATCAGAAAAACAGCTTCCAAATTGTACTAATGATGTCCACCAACACCTTGAGATCATTTAATTTAAGCCCCCGGAACCACTTAGGTAACCGGGGCTTTTGTTTGTCATCTTCCATAGATAAGCGTTGCTGTAATTTGTACAGCTCACCTTTGTTACGCTTACCTACGAAGCCCTAAGTGACTTCTGCAATAATAGTCCGTTTATATTATACAAACAGGTGTTTAAACGGCTTTCTTTGCACATACGTGTTGAAAACTAATGATATCAAGCATGGTATTGTGTTATAATGATAAACAAATCATAATTCAAAGCAAACTCACTTGTAAAAACTCTAACCTATGAAAAATAATTTGTATTTAATCATATTGTAATTTTTTTGAGCACTATTGTACAGTATTGTCCAGTTACTGTACAGTAATGGCGCTTTTTAATAATGTCCAAAAAATGAAATAATCATATAATGTATTAATTTGCATAATGCGATTAACGGGAAAACAGGAAAGGTTTTGCAGGGAATATATGATTGATTTCAATGCTACTCAGGCGGCAATCAGGTCCGGATATTCCAAAAAGACTGCAGGCTCCATAGGCCAGGAAAACCTGACGAAACCTGAAATATTCAAACGCATCGAACTGTTACAGGAAGAGCTTCGAAATAAAGCTGAACTAACTGCCGAAATGATCATTGAAGAACTGCGCGCCCTTTGCTTTTACAACATACAGGACTTTGTCGATACAGGCAATTCCATTAAAGACATCACCAAGCTATCGAGGAAATTAACTAGGCCGATCACCGGTATAAAAGTCACTGAGTCATTCACAAAGAACGCATCCGGAAAAATGGATAAAGAAGTAACCACAGAACTGAAGTTTACCGACAAGCGGGGTGCCCTGGTTGACCTTGGCCGGCATCTTGGAATCTTTGAAAAAGATAATGAACAGGGTAAGACAATTATTAAAGTCACCCGTAAATAAATGCATGAGGTCGAAATAGATACATCAGTTTACCTCGACTGTTATCACCATCTCCTGGATGATAACGATATTGATATCGAACTTATCTGGGGTGGTAGGGATTCCGGAAAATCAAAGTTTGTCGCTCAGAAACTTACAGAAGAAAGCATGAGCGTCGAATACTTCCGGTGCATGCTGATCAAGCAAACTCACGAATCAATCAAGGACGCCCAATGGCAGATGTTGAAAGATGTGGCTGAAGACTGGGGAGTTGATGGTTTATTCAACTTCAAGTCTTCTCCCCTATCTATTGACGTTTGTAACGGCAATACATTTGCCACCAGGGGAATGGATAAGCCGGCAAAGATCCGTTCATTTACAAATCCTTCTCATGCCTGGATAGAAGAAGGCAACCAGATTTCGCTTGAAGCTTTCATTACTTTAATAACCGGTCTTCGTTCTGATCGCGGCCGGGTCAAGCTTTATTTTACATTCAATCCGGAGGCAAACACGCCCGATTATACTGAGTTTTGGCTATACAAGATGTTCTTTGCTAAGTATGAAAGTGTAATGTACAGCCCGACATTTACCGGTGAAATGGTAATGACTGTCGTAATTAAAGGGATTAAAAAAGAGGTTAGACTTAAATACCGATCTACCTGGACGACATACCAGGACAATCCTTACGTTACTGATCAGCGTATCGCCTTTCATGAATCCATTGCTGAAAGCGATCCACACTATAAAGACGTTTTTACTGACGGCCGCTGGGGTAATGCTTCGAACAATATGCCTTGGGCGTTTGCTTTTAACAGAGTCCAGCATATCGGCTTGCCTTTGCCAACGCCATCCCAAATCCTTTATTTGTCATTTGACTTTAATAGGAATCCAGCAGCATGCCTGGTTATGCAGTGGTATAACAACACTATTTATGTTCTGGAGAGTATCAAGCTTCCTAAATCTGGAACTGATGCCCTTTGTGATTATGTTCTTCTTTATTATCCTGGATACCTTTACATGGTTACAGGCGACTATTCCGGTAACACTGCCTCTTCCTTATATCAGGAAGAGGTTACTAACTACTCGATCATACAAAAGAAACTTAATCTTTCAGATGGGCAGATTCAGGTTGAACCCAATCCTAAACTTGCAAAGAATCAAACGCTCGTTAATGCTATTTTGAAGTATTACCCTGTTATCATTCATAAGGAC
>CAXTDO010000174.1:0-9261 GCA_964242315.1 uncultured Flavihumibacter sp. | reverse complement strand
GCGCAGAGGCAACCCTCTGCGCCCTCTGCGTTTCCTCCTCTGTGCTCTCTGCGGTTAAAAAAACTGGTCATGTTGTTCACTCCATCGTATAGCTGATGCTGCCATCTTTTTCATCCTTTAGCAGGATGCCGATCTCCTTCAAATGATTACGGATCTTATCGGAAGTGCCATAGTCTTTCTTAGATTTAGCTTCTTTACGGAGATCTATTAATAATCCTAATACTGCATCCAGTTTGCCGTTGCCATCAGTATTTTCGCTGCGAAGGCCTAAAATGTTTTCAACGTATTCTTTAAAATAGGTTTGCATCATTGTAAAGCATTCGCTATTAATTGAGCCTGAAGAAAGCTGTTTGTTTTTAATGGAGTTGATGACTGGCCCCATCTCGAAAAGGTTTGCCAGAACCTTGGCTGTATTAAAATCATCATTCATAAAATCATCCAGTTCCAATAAAAGCTTTTTTATTTTTTCGTTTAGTTCAATGTCGGTTTCTGTATCCAATGCGGGCGCTTCCAACTTTTGCAGCACTTCATAAGCCTCCCATAAACGCTTTAAACCTTTTTCGGCTGCCTGCAGGGCTTCGTTACTGAAATCAAGGGTGCTTCTGTAATGTGTTTGTAAAATAAAGAACCTGATGGTCATAGGCGAATAAGCCTGATTTAACAAAGGATGATTGCCGCTGAATAAAGCAGTAAGGGCTATCTGGTTGTTATAACTCTTGCCCATCTTTTTACCGTTTATGGTAATCATGTTATTATGCAGCCAGTAACGCGCCGGTACTTCATGATTACAGATGGTGCTTTGAGCAATTTCACTTTCATGATGGGGAAACAGCAGATCCATGCCTCCGCCGTGAATGTCGAATTGTTTACCCAGGTATTTTGTTGCCATTGCGGAACATTCAATATGCCAGCCTGGAAAGCCCTCCCCCCAGGGACTATTCCAGCGCATGATGTGCTCCGGCGGCGCCAATTTCCAGAGTGCAAAATCTGTTTTATTCTTTTTTTCTTCCTGACCTTCCAGATCACGGGTTGTTTCAAGCAGGTCATCTATCACCCTGCCGCTTAATTTTCCATAAGGATAATGTTCCGCATACTTCTTTACATCAAAATAAACGGAGCCATTCACTTCATAGGCATAACCTTCAGCGATAAGAATCTTGATCATATTAATCTGCTCAACAATATGACCTGTGGCCGTGGGTTCTATGCTGGGTTCAAGATTATTAAACTGATTCATGGCCCAATGGAACATATTGGTATATTTCTGCACCAGTTCCATAGGTTCCAGTTTTTCAATCACGGCTTTTTTAGAGATCTTGTCTTCAGCCGCTCTTCCTTCTTCTTCAAAATGTCCGGCATCGGTAATATTCCTCACGTGCCTGATCTTGTAACCCAGGTGTTTCAGATACCGGTTGATAAAATCAAAAGTGATGTAGGGCCTTGCATGGCCCAGGTGGCTTTCGCCGCTTACTGTCGGTCCGCATACATACATGCCTACATGCCCGGGTGTAATAGGCTTAAAAACTTCCTTTTGCCGCGTATATGAATTCAAAACTTTTAATTCGCTCATAATTACTTATTAATGCCCCAGTGCAAATATATATTTCGTTGAGGAAGGACGCAACTCTTTCAGGTATGAGGTATGAGGCAAAACCCCAACAGGGGTGATATGATTCTCTCTGTTTTATACGCTGTATCTCATCCTTTCAGCATTTTTGCCTCATACCTGATACCTGGGTTATAGAATCTTAAAATCTGAAACAAGTGGAAAATGATCTGAATAGGGAAGCCTTACTTTTTTATATTGGAGCACCTCAAATTCCTTTGCCGGTAGCATGTAATCAATACGTAAAGTGGGTGAAATAAAAACAAAGGTTCTTCCCAAACCAAATCCTTTTTGTACAAAAGCGTCCTGGCGGTCTCCTTTGATGGTAAAATAGGTGTATGAATTAGGCACATCGTTGAAATCGCCACAGATTATTTCGGGATACTTACTGCTGTCGAGCTGGTTGCGTACAAGATCTGCCTGCAGACTTCTTAATGCGTATGACCTTCTGAATTTGGATATGATTCCCTTACCTGCGTTCATAACACTATCGGTATCATCGGCTTTTTTAATTGTCTTCAGGCCACGGTAATCATTACCCGTAAATAAAAATGACTGCAGGTGGGTTGTAAATACGTTTATATTTTTTCCGTTCATATCAATGGTAGCCATTATCAGGCTTTCGCTTCCTTTCAATGAATCAGGGCCGGGATAACGGATACGAAAAGTATCTCTTATAGGATAACGGGAAAATATAGCAACACCATGCTCGTACATTCCATTCCAGGGCATATGGTCACTGGCAAAGTAATGGTAGGGATAATTCAGTTGTTTGGTAATGTAAGGGATATTTTCGTCAAAGAGATCGGGACGTCTTGATTCAAAAAATTCCTGGAAGCATAAAATATCTGCGTCCTGGCTTTTTATAAATTCAAACATCTTAAGCCGGTTGCTCGTTCCGCCTTTTGCGTGTTTGTTCATTTCATCCCATCGTGATACATTCCAGGTAAGTATCCTGAAAGCATTATTTTGTTTTAATGCATAAAAGGAACTAAAAGGATTGAGCGCAAAAAGCGTATGAATCTGAAACCAGCCCAGCAGGATGGCAGTTAGTGAAAGTAAGGCCCATTTTGATCTGAACAGCAACCAGAAAATCAGGAACAATAAAACTATAACAGTAAAAAAAATAAAACCAACACCAAAGATGGCAATCATCCAATAAGTAACCGGATTGCAATAAGCCGCCAGGCAGGCCATAAAAAAAAACAGTACAGCTATAAAATTAGTGATGATAAAGAACCGCTTGGTTAATTTCCGGAATATTGGAGCCATGCCTTAAATTTACAAATCATCTCCATTAGCCGCTCTTTTTAAAATGTCTTTTTCTTCGTCGGTAAGAAAGTGGAAGCCTTTCTGGTTGATTTTGTCTAATATCTCGTCCACACGTTTTTGAGTTACGTTGGGTGTTTTTTTATAAGGTTGTGCATCCTTGATTTTGTAAAAGAACTCGTCTTTGGCAGCTTTACTTTTACTCTTCTTGTCAGGATTGAACAGATTTTCCACCCAGTCAAAAAAGTTATTCATCCAGTCACTCCAGTCATTTCCTTTTCGGAGCTGGTAAACAAACACAAACCCCAGGGCTGCGCCTGATACATGAGCTATGTATTTGGCAGGATCGCTTCCGGCAATAGTGGTAAAATCTATAATTACATAAAGAAGGGTTAGTATCCATAATGGAATACCTCCGTTAATCATAGGAAAAATCCTGTAATCGGGTGAAACCGTAGTTGTAGCCACTGCAACGGCCATTACGGAAGCGTTTGCTCCAAAAAATACTGCATCAGGAATGCGGGGCTGTAATGCAGGAAACAACTGATAGGATAGCACATAAAAAAAAGCACCTGCCAATCCCCCGTAAAGATAAATGGGTATCAGTTTTCTGTTACCTGTGAGGTCCTGTAAAATATAGCCAAAGGATCCTAAAAACATCAGGTTACCAAACAGATGAAAGAATGACTCGTGAGTAAACATGAAGGTGAGTACGGTCCAGGGCCTGCTGCCTAATTGTGTGATGTCGGCCGGAAGTGTAAACCATAAAAAAATATTTTTGTGGTAAGCGTTTATATCCATGCCTGAAATAAGATAGATCGCGAAAATAAACTTCAGTAACACAAAAAGAATAGTGTTTAAAATAATCAGGTTTATCAGGGCATTTCCATCCTGTCCTAATGATATCCTGTTACGACTTTTTATTTCCCTCACATTCATTGCATTTATATTGATGGTTCTTAGATACTAATTTACAAAAGAACGGTCAAACTGATAAATTATGTATTCAGTAAATATATTACGTTCTATATATGTATAAGGATAATATCAATAGAAATTTTTTCGATTGGTTTTGTTCCAGATAATTACAAGCACCAGACCGGCCAAAGCTCCCCCTATATGTGCCCAATGTGCTATATGGTCGTCTGTTCTGGGTGATATAGCACTAAACACATCTACTGCTATCAAACCTGGCATTAGCCATTTTGCTTTAACAGGCAGAACATAATAGAGATATAACGGCGTTTCCGGAAACAGGTATGCAAACGCGGCAAAGATTCCCATAATTGCCCCGGAGGCTCCAATGGCAGAGCCATTTGAAAATATAAGATGTGCAACTCCGGCTGCCAGGCCGCAAATCATATAAAATTGAAAGAAGCGTTTAGCTCCCCAATGATTTTCCAGTATGGTACCAATCATCCATAAACCAAGCATGTTAAAAACTAAATGTAGTATACTTCCGTGCATGAACATGTGGGTAACAAGTTGCCATATTCTAAACTCCCCGTAGCCTAAGGGTTGTAATGCAAAAGTTTCGAGTGAAATGCCTTGTAATTCAAAAAGATATTGTGCCGCAAATACTAATACATTAGCAATAAGTAAGTTTTTTACTACAGGAGGTACTGAAGTTCCCATTCCGAATTGTGCCATTCCAAATTAGTTTAAATATAAAATTAATGTTATTGTCCAAGCTTTCTTTAATTACTATCCAATGGAAACAGGTAGCAAAGTTGTTCTGAGAGAAGGTCAGGATCAATCAGGATTTTCTTAATTGCAATTGTATTACATTTTCAATATGCTGGGTATGTGGAAACATGTCAACAGGTTGAATTTTTGTAACAGCATATTTTTCATCAAGAATATTAATATCTCTTGCCTGAGTGGTGGGATTACAGCTTACATACACCACTGTAGCAGCCTCCATCTCTAAAATCTTTTGCGTTAACTTTTCATGCATCCCTGCTCTTGGTGGATCTGTTATTATAACGTCTGGTTTACCATGTTGTTCAAAAAAATCGCTTTTGCAAACATCAATTACATCGCCTGCAACAAAATGAGCATGACTGATATTATTAAGAGCCGCATTTTCGTGAGCATCTGCAATTGCTTCTTCAATTACTTCTACCCCAATTATTTTTTTCGACTGCCTGCTTAAGAAAATTCCGATACTTCCGGTGCCGCAATAAAGATCGTACACCGTTTCATGTCCGGTAAGTTCTGCAAATTCACGGGTGATTTTATATAAATTTTCACCCTGGTAAGTATTGGTTTGAAAAAATGACTTTGGCCCTATCTTAAATTTAAAATCTTCCAAAGTTTCTGTAACATAGCTGTTACCATAATAAAGTTGCGGTTGAAGATCATAAATGCTGTCGTTCCATTTAGGATTGATGGTGTAAAACAAGCTGCTTATTGCAGGTACCGCCTGAATTAATCCATCTAACAACTTTTTTCGTTCGGCAGCATCATCATAGCCGAAACAAAGATTCACCATTATTTCACCTGTTCTGCAATATCTGATTATAAGGTTACGCAGCCATCCCTGGTGTTGTTTGATATCGTAAAAAGTATAACCTTGCTGACGTGCAAATTCACGTATATGATTCTTTATCAAATTCGCAGGTTCCAACATCAGGTGACAGATATTGATATCAACTACTTTATCAAAAACACCCGGCACATGGAAGCCTAATGCATTTTGCTGCGGTATTATTCCATCAGTGCTTATTTCATGGTCCAGCAGAAAACGCCGGTTACTGAAAGTAAACTCCAGCTTATTACGATAGCGCCTGGAGGGTGAGGCACCAAGGATGGGCATTATAGGGGGAAGCTGCACTTTTCCTATCCTGCGTAAATGCTGCTCCACTTCATTTTGTTTATACTGCAGTTGTTGCTCATAGGGAAGCATCTGCCATTTACATCCGCCGCAAACACCAAAGTGTTCACAAAATGGTACTACCCTGTCTTTTGAAAACTCGTGGAAACTGATAACTTTACCCGAAGCCCAGTCTTTCTTGTTTTTAATTAAACGGATGTCTACAACATCACCGGGAACCGCTCCTTCTATAAAAATTGCTTTTCCGTCTACCCTGCTGATCGACTTTCCTTCCGCAGCATAATCTTCTACCAATACTTTCTGTAATACCGCCGGCTTCTTTCGCATCCTGCAAAAATAGGATGGAAAAAATAAATGAAGATTACCGCCCTTTTGAATGATTATTTAATGCCACTGTCGTGCGAATTGCTATCAGCCGTCAGCTATCAGGAGGAAGCTTATTGGGTTTGATCTGCTGATACCCGGGCTGATAGCTGATAACAATTAACACGGACACCAGTGCCATAACTTCCAAACCTGATTACTCACAGCATTTATTAACATAATCCCAAAATGTAGAAAGTGTTCAACAAAATACTATTATATAATTGAATGAATGTAAGCAGATGATGGAATAAATGTTTTAAAACAACAAATCTAAGTATTGCACTTCACCACCCTCACCTAAATCTGGCATGTTTTGTGTTTGGCAGAGATATTGATTAATCTGCATTACAATAACGTTACACACTTTTAAAAACTAAATAATAAATTATGAAAAGCATCATTTTTGTAGCTATGCTGGTGATTGGTTTCGCATCATGTGATACTACTTCTACTGCTACCGGTTCTGACACTCAGGCAGACACTTCAATGAACAAAATGTCAACTGAACCAAGTAGTTCAAGTTCTTCCAGCAGTTCAACAACTGATACGTCAATGAATAAAACCGATACTTCAACAACAAAAAAAGATACATTACCTAAATAGTAATCGTATTATTAACATAGATTAAGGCTGTTCAAACGAACAGCCTTTTTTTATTAAATAAAGCTACTTTAGTTTTTACTAAAGAGTATACAATATATTGCCTGTACTTGCAGGTGGCAGAGTAATTGAATAAATAATATATTGCCATTTCAATAACCATCAAAAATGCCTTTATGAAGAGTATAATTTTTTTTGCATTAATGAGCTTTGCCGTAGTTTCCTGTGGTGATAGTTCCACTGATAATTCAAAAACAGGATCTGACTCTTCCATGTCAGGTACAGGAGTTCCCGCTAACCAACCTAGTTCTGATTTAAGTACATCTACTGATACCAGTGCTGTTCAGGGAAAAGGAACAGATAAAATACCTTCCCGTACAGGTACTACAGGACAAGGTAATACCAGCGTTACCGGAGCCGCAACGGGTTCTCCTACCGGTACAGGAAAAAATACTACCAAAAAATAACCTGCTACCAGCACGCATCTTTCGGTCCATAGATATGTATTTGTTTCTTCTCATCGACGGCTATATTCAGTTATTAGTCAATTTATTTATGTAACTGGTAATTAAGCTTTCCTCACCGGTGGAGAAAGACGAATGATGATGTATATCCAACCTATGAAACATCCCACAATAGAATTTCTACATTAAAATCATCAACTTTCAAATAAACCAAATATGAATTTAAGGATTACAGTGTTATTGACTTTTGTTTCTGTACTGCTATTTTCTTGCGTAAGTAATAAAAAGTTCAAGGCAGAGCAGGCGAGATATGTAACGCTGAATACAACTTATACCAGCCTGCAGGATGAGCTTAAAAAATGCCAGGACAAGTCAACAGAAGCCACCTTAAATAAAGCCCTGCTTGAAGCGGAAATAAAGAACCTTACCAACCAGCTTACATTTGTAAAGGAAAACAATACTACCGTGCTGAAGCAATTACAGGACCTTTCTGTACTTTCAGGCACGCAGGCTGAAAGTGTAAAAAAATCGCTGGAGAACCTGGGTAGTAAAGATGCATATATTCAAGACCTTCAATCGGCATTGTCGAGAAAGGATTCTCTTAATATGGCATTAGTCATGAATCTTAAAGGAGCGCTCAATGACGTAAATGATAAGGATGTTGAGATAAAAGTGGAAAAAGGAGTGGTGTTTATTTCTATTTCAGATAAAATGTTATTTAAAAGCGGCAGTTCTGATGTTACAGAGCAGGCAAAGACGGTATTAGGTAAAGTAGCACAGGTACTTAATGTGAATCCGCAAATCGACTTCCTGGTAGAAGGGCACACAGATACCATACCGATAAAAAATAATTGCATTCTTGACAATTGGGATCTTAGTGTGAAACGTGCTACGGCCGTTACCCGCATTCTTCAGAATGTTTATAAGATTGATCCCACACGAATGACTGCTGGTGGCAGAAGTGAGTATGCCCCTTTGGTAAGTAATGAAACAGCAGATGGAAGAACCGTTAACAGGCGCACCCGTATTGTAATTCAACCCCAGCTTGACCAATTTTTTCAATTACTGGATAAAAAGCCCTGATGGTTATGTCAGGCATACAATGCAGTATGAATTGCTATCAGCAGTCAGGTATCAGCTATCAGGAGGAAACTTATCAGTTTTGATCTCCTGATAGCTGATACCTGACTGCTGATAGCACAATAGTAATGATTACAAAAAAGAAGTGGCATTATTTTTATATGATGCATAAGGTTCGGTTGATTTTCTATTATAACTAAATCTCATTATTATGTTATGGCAAGGCAGAGAAGGCAGTTCAAATGTAGATGATCGCCGTGGAGTGTCGGGTGGCGGACTTGTAGCCGGAGGAGGCGTTGTTGGAGTAATTATTTTATTGCTGAATTTTTTCCTTGGAGGTGGAGATGCTTCGCAGCTTCCGCAAGTGATGCAGCAAGGTACGCAGCAAAGCCGGCAAATGAGCCCTGAAGAACAGGCTGCCGATGATCGAAGGGCACAATTTGTAAAAGTAGTGTTGAAGGATACGGAAACTATTTGGGGAGAAATCTTTCGTCAGAAGGGGCAAAATTATGTAGATCCTCAGATGGTTTTATTTACACAGAGCGTTGAGTCTGCTTGTGGGAACGCTAGTGCAGCTACAGGCCCCTTTTATTGCCCCGGTGATCAAAAACTTTACATTGATCTTTCTTTTTACCAGGAACTTTCACAACGTTTTAATGCTCCCGGCGATTTTGCAATGGCTTATGTAGTAGCACATGAAGTGGGACATCATATTCAAACGCTGTTGGGTACTTCTGAAAAAGTGGCCAGGCTGCGGTCACAACTAAGCGAAACACAATACAATAAATACTCAGTAATGGTAGAACTGCAGGCAGACTTTTACGCCGGAGTGTGGGCCCATTATGAAAAGACCCTTACTACTGCCGATAAAAGAAGTGTGCTTGAGGAAGGTGATATCGAGGAAGCATTAACCGCAGCTAACGCTATCGGTGATGATCGTTTGCAGCAGGAAGCCCGTGGACAGGTAGTTCCCGATTCATTTACACACGGTACTTCCAGACAAAGAATGTACTGGTTTAAAAAAGGATACGATACAGGAG